>CAIMNN010000233.1 GCA_903842845.1 uncultured Acidobacteriaceae bacterium
ATCCCCGCCGCCCCAACGCCCAGATCGGAAAAATCCCTTATAAATAAACACTTTTTCGCTGGCATTCACATCTGGCTTGTCATACTATTGGGTCAAGACGGGACCAAACGGGACCAGCCGGGCGTCCGGCAACCATCTTTACCCCGGATAAGCCCCAACAAGGTCCAGAGTACAACAAATGACCGACCAGAACACAAACCGGCCTATTGGCGACCCTGAGTCAGAGGGAACGCCCCTGATCCTCTCTCAAGAGGAGCTCGAGGCTGGCTTCGTCGGCAACCCGACCGCAAAGATCGACGAGCGCGGCCGTCTCAAGCTTCCCGCTGAGTTTCGCGGCTTCACCGATTCAAAGTACGGCAAGGGCTACAAGAGCTTTTACATCGCCAGCACCGACGGCAACACTGGCGAGCTCTACCCCTTTGCTGAGTGGCTCAGCCACATGCAGAAGGTTCATGCCATGCCCCGCAGCAATCAGGCGCGCGTCAAGCTGCTGGCCAACTACACGCTCTACGGCGACAAGGTCGAAATGGACCCCCAGGGCCGTATGCAACTCCCCGAGCTCCTGCGCCAGAAGGCCGAGCTCAGCGGGGAAGTCAAAGTTTCGGGCGAAGGCAATCTGCTTCGCATCACAAGCCTCAAGCGCCTGCACGAAAGCGCTCAGGCCAACGAGTTGAACGCAACCGACTTCGACGAACTTTCGAAGTACGGACTTTAAGTGAAGCCCCTTAGAGGGGACGCATGACAAGACAACGCCATGTGCCGGTTCTTTTAAATCAGAGTTTGGAATTCCTCGCACTTCGCGCCGGGGGCACGTATGTAGATTGCACCCTCGGACTCGGCGGCCACTCTTCGGAGCTACTGCGCCGCATCGGGCCGGAAGGTAGATTGATTGCCTTCGACCGTGACAGCGAAGCATTGAGCCTGGCCACAGTAAAGCTTGAAGCAATTCGAGCCGAACTGGGCACTCAGGCTCCCGCGCTCACCCTCATCAACGAGCCCTTCAGCTCGATTGAAGAGCACGTTGAGCCCGGCACCATCGACGGACTGCTCGCCGACTTCGGCGTCAGCAGCCTACAGCTCGATGAAGCAGCGAGAGGATTCAGTTTTCAGGCGGACGGCCCCCTGGACATGCGAATGGACCAGAAAAGGGGTATCACCGCCGAACAAGTGGTAAATCAGATGGACGAGCGTGAGCTTGCCGATCTGCTTTACGAATACGGAGACGAGAGGAGGAGTCGGAGGTTTGCCAGAGCAATCGTCAGGTCCCGCCCGGTTACGACTACTGGACAATTGTCCAGGATCATAGCTGGGTCGGGCCCGGCGATACACACTCTACCAATCCACCCGGCAACTCGAACCTTTCAGGCGCTTCGTATTTATGTGAATCGGGAGTTGGAGGAGATCAAGGCGTTAATGCTCGCCGCTCCTCGGGTCTTGAAGACCAATGGAAGGCTGGTGGTTATCAGCTTCCACTCCCTGGAAGACAGGATTGTGAAAGACGCGTTGCGCGACGGCGCTCGCGAGGGAATCTGGCAGGTGCTGACAAAGAAACCGGCAACCGCAGATGACGACGAAACAAGAACCAACCCGCGCTCACGCAGCGCAAAGTTGAGAGCAGCAGAAAAGCTCGATAGCAACTGAGAACTGGTAATTAGTAACTGTTCCGGAGGAACCATGGCAGCAGAGGCGATGACATTCTTGAATATCGGCCGTCCCAGTTGGGATGCGCGCGTGGCCTCCCACAACTCGGCCCTGCTCGCCCAGCAGCGTGTGCGCCGCCGCTCCATGCGCACTCCCGAGTGCGCCTTCATCAAGCACATCGACAACACCCGTCTCGTCAAAGCCTCCGACCCAGTCCGCGAGCGCGAGATGCGTGTCTTCTCCGTCGTCGCAACCATTCTCCTCGGACTCGTCCTCGTCTACGGCCTTCAGCACTTCTACGCCATTGAGAGCGGCTACAACGTCGAATCCTCCAAGCAGCAGCTCGAGCAGCTCCGCGAAGAGAACCGCCAGCTCAAACTCAGCGAAGCCCAGCTCACACAGCCCGGCCGCATCGACTCACTCGCACGCGAAATGGGTTTCACCGAGCCGCAGCCCGAGCAGATTGTCCACGCCGCCAGCAATCCTGAAAACGGCGCGCCGGTTATGGCCCAAGCCACTCCTCAAGCCACACCGGTCCACTAAGAGGGAACTCTTGGCATCCGTGCCTCACTCTGATATCCAATACCAAAGGGCGCTTCACCGCGCCCTTTCTTGCGTCTGAAAAACATGTCCAGCATTCACCCCATCAACCCGCCCAAAAGCACCGCCCAGCGGATCATCCCCATTCGCCGCCTGCGCTTCTGGCTCATCGCGGGTTTCTTCACTCTGTGGGTCCTCATCATCGCCGGCCGTCTCTTCCAGTTGCAAATCCTCCGCCACGCAGAGTTCGAAGAGAAAGCCCAAAAGCAGCAACTCCGCACCTTCGAGGTCGCGCCACGCCGCGGAATCCTCTACGACCGCAACCTCCGCGAGCTCGCCATGACCGTGCAGGTCGACTCCATCTACGCCGACCCCAGCGCCATCGAAGACAAAAAAACCGTCGCCCGCCAACTCTCTGAGATCGTCCACACCGACCCCGAAGACACACGCACCACCGAATCCGAACTCGGCGAACGCCTCGAAAACGGTCAGCACTTTGCCTGGATCGCACGCCGCGTCACCGCCGACCAGGCTGCGCGCGTCCGCGACCTCATCACCAAAAACAATCTCAAGGGCATCTACTTCCAAAAAGAGTTTCAGCGCTTCTATCCCGACCAGGAAATCGCCGCGCAGGTCCTCGGCTACGTCGGCCTCGATGACAACGGCCTCGGCGGCGTCGAGCAGAAATTCGAATCG
>CAIMNN010000234.1 GCA_903842845.1 uncultured Acidobacteriaceae bacterium
AATTATTTTTATACGTTTTAACTGATGGATTATTGACGCTCGCTCAAGAATTTTGCGCGAATATTACAAGGCTAAGATGTCGGCAAAACGCATGCTACTGCACATCAACTTTATGAAAACCCAAACCATACAGCAGACTCGTTACGCTGCTGCGAGCGTTCAGTTCGGCCTTCTGAAGAATGCCGTCATCAAGCGCGGCCTGCGTTATCTGCTGCTCGGCTAGCTGCCGCGCCTTCGATTCAAGCTCAGGGTCGGCCGCCACCAGCAATCCGGTGATGCGCGAGTAGACGCGGGTTTTTCCATTATCGATGCGCGTGGTCAGCACCTTTGCCGCTGGCAATCGCACACGGACCGAATCGCCGTTGACCTGAACGTCGCCCTCTTTGAGCTGGCTGAGGTCAACGCCGGCGATGACCTCGCCATGCGCGATGAGCAGCAGCTTGTCTCCGGTGAGAAAGTCCGGCAGATAGGGATTGTTCTTGTCCCCTTCGACGATCTTGTCGAGCGTGTACTCCACAGTCTCAAGGCGCGAGAGCTGGCGGACCTTTTCAACAACCGTTGGCGAAGTGAGATTGAAGCTCGTCGACGCGCCGCTGAGATGCTGCCAGAGTCCACTCACAAGCGACACAGCCGCGATGCCGATGAGTGCACCGAGTGCGAGTACGCCGAAGATTCGAAGGTAAACTGGCAATCTCATACTGGAATCATTATCTCAAGATGCCTTGAACAGCGGCACAATCCCATGTGACCGGCGTCATATTCCGCACAACCCGCGAGGCAGAGTATGGCTGAGGCCGATTTCCGGCAAGGCAAGCAGCACCGGAAAACAGGCACTTTTTTATGTACACATGCCCCCAGGCTTCGTCTGCCCTGAGAGCCGCAATGCGCGGCGGGTAGGCGCAGCACTCCCACATCCCGCGCCGCTGGGGCAAACACCCGACACCCTGAGCATTAAAAGGACCCAACCAGCCCGCAGCCGCGCCCTGTGCAACTTTCAACCAACTTCTCGGAGGAACTGATGCTACATCTCGACACTGGCAATACCGGTTTCATGATCCTGTGCACCAGCCTTGTGATGCTCATGACGCCGGGCCTGGCATTCTTTTACGGCGGCCTCGTCGGCCGCAAGAACGTTCTCACCATCATGATCCAGAGCTTCGTCTCAATGGGATGGACGACCGTGCTCTGGTATCTCTACGGCTACTCGCTCTGCTTCAGCGGCGACTGGCACGGCATCATCGGCAACCTCAATATGGCCTTCCTGCGCGGCGTTGACCTGAACTCCGCCTCGCCGAGCAACAACACAATTCCGCTCTTCGTCTTCATCGCCTACCAGATGATGTTCGCCATCATCACCCCGGCGTTGATCTCGGGCGCGTTCACCAACCGCGTCACCTTCAAGGCCTATTGCATCTTCCTCACAATGTGGCTGACCTTCGTCTATTTCCCGTTCGTGCACATGGTGTGGGGCGGCGGAATTCTGCAACAGTGGGGCGTTGAAGACTTCGCCGGCGGCATCGTCGTGCACAACATCGCCGGAATGGCCGCGCTGGCCTCGGTGCTTTACGTCGGCCGACGGCGCGAGATTGACCGCGGACCGCACAGCATTCCGCTGGTCGCGCTCGGCACCGGTCTGCTCTGGTTCGGATGGTACGGCTTTAACGCAGGCAGCGAGCTGCATGTCGATGCGGTCACCGCGACGGCGTTCCTCAACACCGATATCGCCGCGTCGTTTGCCGCAATCGCGTGGCTCGCCGTGGCATGGATGCGTGAGAAGAAGCCGAAGTTCCTCGGCCTGTTGACCGGCGCGGTTGCCGGACTCGCCACCATCACACCCGCTGCTGGTTATGTTTCGCCCACCACCGCCGTCATCATTGGTTGCGTCAGCGGCGTGGTCTGCTACTTCGCCGTCGAGCTCAAGAACCATTTGCATTGGGATGATGCGCTTGACGTCTGGGGCGTGCACGGCGTCGGCGGCATGATCGGCATCATCATGCTCGGCATCTTTGCCAGCAAGGCATACAACCCGGCAGGCGTCGATGGATTGCTCAACGGCAACTCCAGCTTCTTCATGAAGCAGTGCGTCGCCGTCCTCTTCTCGTCGGTGTGGGCCTTCTGCTTCACGCTCGGCATGCTGTGGCTCATCAACCTGGTCACGCCGGTGCACGTCACCGAAGAGACCGAGCACATGGGACTCGACGAATCGCTCCATGGCGAAGCCGCCTACGTCTATCCGGGAGCGTCAGAGATGCATTTGCGCGAGTTGCTCAAGGAAGTTGAAATCGAGGTGGAAGAGCTCAAGAGCAAGCTCTAGTTTTTTGCTGTATGCTTAAGCCCGCTCAACGTGCTTGGTATCCACATTGAGCAGGCCTGTTGGATGGGGTTGCATTGCGCAAACAGAACGGGCGATGGAGAAATCCATCGCCCGTTGTGTTGTTGAGTTGAGTCTCGCCTAGAAGATATTCCAGAGCGCCTGGTTGTACACCTCGTGGTGGTACTGCACCTCGGAGCCCTTGACGAAGGTTCCCAGCAAACGCGGCGCGCGGTCGGCTGCGGCCTGCTTCAGGTCAGCAAAGCGCTCCTGCACATCCGAGCCCAGAATCTCAGCGGCCCACTTCGAGCCCTTGAAATCCTGAATGGCCTGCTGGACGTTGTCGGGCAGGTAACGCTGCGCCTGGCGGATGTTCTCGATGTTAGCCTTCGGGCCGTCGATGCCGGTCTTGAAGATGGAGTAGAGCACCAGGTACGGGTTTGCATCGGGACCGACGGAGCGCACTTCAACACGCGCCGACTTGGAGTTGCCGATTGGGATACGAATCGCTGAACCGCGGTCCGTCGCCGATGCCTTGATCTGGTTCGGCGCTTCAAAGTGCGGGTCGAGACGGCGATACGCGTTCACGCTCGAGTTCCAGATGAGGTTGATATCAAGCGCGCTCGAGAGGATCTTGTCGACAAAATCCCACGCGAAGGTCGAGACCTTCTCCACACCCTTCTCATCCCAGAACAAGTTGGTCTTGCCCTGCGAGATGGATACGTTGGTGTGCATGCCGTTGCCGTTCACGCCCACAACCGGCTTCGGCAAAAAGCTTGCCGTCATGCCCATGTTGTTCGCGATCTGGCGGCAGAGCAGCTTGTAAAGCTGGATCTGGTCGGCAGCCGCGACAACTTCGCCGTAACCGTAGTTGATCTCAAACTGGCTGGGCGCAACTTCCGGGTGGTCCTTCTCATTCTGGAAGCCCATCGCACGCTGCACTTCGGCGGCGGTGTCAATGAACTGGCGCAGCGGGTCCAACGGCAACGAATGATAGTAGCCGCCGGCGGAGACGTACTCGAACTTGCCCGTCTTGTAATACTCTTGCTCGGCGCTCTTGCCGGCAAACAGGAAGCCCTCGATCTCGTTCGCCGCGTTCAGCGTGTACTGCTTCTCCTTGAACAGCTTGTCGGAGTAGTTCTTCAGCACGCCGCGCAGGTCGCCCGAGTACGGCGAGCCGTCCTTGTCCAGCACCGTGCCGAAGATCAGCACCTTGCCCGAACCGAAAATGTCGGCCGGCACCCAATAGAAGGCGGACCAGTCAATGCCGAGGCGCAGGTCGCTCTCCTTCTGCGCAGTGAAGCCGCGGATGGAAGAGCCGTCAAAGGTCAGGTTCTCGTAGCTGTTGAGCAGGAACTTCTTGTCGTAGTCAAGCAGGTGCAGGCGGCCTTCGAGGTCCGAGAAGAGAACCGTCACGGCCTTGATGCGCTTCTCGCCTGCGAGGTACTTCAGGCGTTTCTCGCGGATCTCGTCCGGGTTCACGCGATTCATGCGGTCAGCCTTGGCTGCAAGGTTCAGCTCTTCCAGCTCTTCATACGAGAGGGTGAGAAAATTGCGGAATTCGGGTGACATGGTGCTCCTTCCTGGCTTTAAGAGGTACAGCTGTTGTGCGGGCGCACTTCCGGCTGGGTTCCTTATAGGTTAATGCCTTCCGAGCCCTCAAAAATAAGGAAATCGTAAGTCGCGCGGGCTTCCTTCGACTTCTGTGGGAATTTGGGTACAATAACGGAAGCAGCCACACTCGCGGAGAGATGGGAGAGTGGTTTAATCCGGCGGTCTTGAAAACCGCAGAGCTCGAAAGGGTTCCGGGGGTTCGAATCCCTCTCTCTCCGCCAGCCATTGCATGGAGCCACTGCTCGCTAGTCGCTCGCTTAGGCGTTCAAATCCCAAACAACATCCAAGTTTCATTCCATGGGCCGGGGAGTTAATCTTCTCGACAGTGAAGCTGAATCCGCTCATCGCCGGAACAAAGCTCTGGAGGCGTAAACGCCGCTCGGTGATTTCCGTCTGCTTGCTCGGATTCTTCCTCGCCGCCTGCGGTTTGGCGCAAGACGTGAAGACCAAGTTGCCTGTTCGCGTCGATAAAGATGTCGCCATGACCACCCGCGACGGTGTCCGCCTGCTAGCCGACATCTATCGGCCGGACACGGCAGACAGCTATCCGGTTCTGTTGCAGCGCGACCCATACGGAAAATCAGTTCCCGGTTCCGGCACCTGGGAGTTAGCGTCACCCGAGAGGCTGGCGAGCCACGGCTATGTAGTCGTCATCCAGGACACACGCGGGCGGTATGCCTCCGATGGCCAGTTCTATCCCTTCCGCGATGAGTCGTCCGATGGTTACGACGCAGTCGAATGGGCCGCGGCGCTTCCCAACTCAAATGGCAAGGTCGCGCTTTACGGTTCGTCGTATCTCGGCGCAACCACTTGGTTGGCAGCGGCTGCGCGCCCCCCGCATCTCAAAGCAATCTTCCCCATGGTCACCAACTCCAATTACTACGAGGGCTGGGTCTATCGCGGTGGCGCGTTTGAGCTGCTCTTCACCAGCTTCTGGACATTCGACGCTCTAACCCCGCCCGCGCAACACAGGAACTGGCGGCCGCTCATCGACACTCTGCCGCTGGGTGAGGTCGCCTACAACGCCACCGGTGACCCCTCCGCTGCGGCCTACTATAACGACTGGCTACAACACGAGAACAACGACGCATTTTGGTTGCGTTGGAGCATCGAGCAGCAGTACAGCAACATCGACCTGCCCGCTTACCACATCGGCGGCTGGTACGATATTTTCCTCGAAGGCACGCTGAAAAACTTCACTGCGATGCGCAAGCTTCACCCCGAGACGCCTCAGTACCTCACCATCGGCCCGTGGACACACTACGGACCCTCGACGAAGACATCCGGCGAACTCGACTTCGGCCCCGCTTCCGGTCTTGATTCTGACGGAGAACTGATTGCGTGGGCCGACCTCACGCTCAAAGGTACGAGCAACGCTCTCGCTCATCGGCCGAAAGTAAAAATATTTGTCATGGGTCGTAACGAATGGCGCGATGAAAATGAATGGCCGCTCCGCCGCGCAAAGTTGACGAACTTCTATCTGCACTCTGACGGCAAAGCCAACTCATCATCGGGAGCTGGGAGTCTCGGAGTCGAAGCGCCTAAGCAGGAATCTCCCGACAACTTCAAATACGACCCCGCGAATCCTGTGCCCACACACGGCGGTCCACTTTGCTGCACTGGCGAGTTTCCATCCGGCCCCTTCGATCAAAGCAAGATCGAAGCGCGTCCCGATGTGCTGGTCTACTCCACACCTGCGCTCGACAAGCCAGTTGAAGTCACCGGCCCTGTTGCCGCACTTCTCTACGTCAGCTCGGATGCCCCGGATACAGATTTCACCGCGAAGCTCATCGACGTTTATCCCGATGGCAGAGCCATCAATCTCACCGAAGGCGTCTTGCGCATGCGCCATCGCAACTCTCTGCGCAGCATCTCACCTCCGCTTCATCGCGGGCAGATTTATCGTATTGAAGTGAATATGGTCGCGACGAGCAATCTCTTCCTGATGGGCCATCGCATTCGTCTCGAAATTTCATCGAGCAACTATCCGCGCTTTGACAGGAACCTGAA
>CAIMNN010000235.1 GCA_903842845.1 uncultured Acidobacteriaceae bacterium
AGCGGCCAGGCGCTGGTGACGGGGCCGGCGTTTCACGATGCGCTTGTTGTTGCGGGTCACAGCTACAGTTATGCGGTTACAGCGGTGGGAACGAATACGCTGGAGAGCCAGAAGTCAGATGCAGCGTCGGAGTCAATGGAGTAGACGATGAAATTCTGCCGCTTTGAGTTTGCCGGCGAAGCACTGTACGGCCGTGTGGAGTTTCGCGCGGGTGGTGAGGCTTGGATTGAAGAAGTCCTGACCGAAAAGCCTGTGCTGGCCTTCCGGCAGGATTCGCAATCGGCGCATCGTGCAGCGTGGTATCGCGAAGTGGCGGCAAAGCTCAGCGCGCGTTTTGAGCCGCTGCCGGTGAACGAGGCGCGCGAACTGCCGCCGGTGAGCCCGAGCAAAATTATTTGTGTCGGGCGCAACTACCGCGACCACGCCAAGGAGTTGGGCAACGAAGTGCCGGTAACGCCGCTGATCTTTTTCAAGCCGCCGTCGAGCCTGCTTGCGCCGGGCGGGTTGGTCAAGCGCCCCAAGGTCAGCGAGCGCGTGGACTACGAAGGCGAGCTGGCGGTGGTCGTCGGCAAGCGCGCACACAAGCTGACACAAGAAAATTATCGCGAGTACGTACTTGGCTACACGCTGGCGAATGACGTAACGGCGCGCGACCTGCAAAAGCCCGACGGCCAATGGACACGCGCGAAGGGCTTTGACACGTTTTGCCCGTTGGGGCCGTGGGTGAGCGATGAAATCGACCCTGAAGCGGGGCTTGACATAGTGACGCGCGTGAACAACGAAGTGAAGCAGCAAGGCAACACGCGCGACTTTATCTTTGGGTTGCAGGCGCTGTTTGAGTTCATTACGAGCGTGATGACGCTGGAACCCGGCGATTTGATTTTGACGGGAACGCCTGCGGGCGTTGGGCCAGTGGTGGCGGGCGACTTAATGGAAGTTTCGATGAAGGGGCTGGACGTGCTCAAAAATATGGTGGCGGACGAATAATCCACCAAATTTACAGTTCGCCGGTGGATTTCAAAACATCTAATTAGTGAGAATTCATGGGGGGACTAAAAGCGATGGCAAATCTTTTAGAGCAGTTGCGGCGGTACACGACGGTGGTGGCCGATACCGGCGATTTTCAGACAATGGAAAAGTTCAAGCCGACGGATGCGACGACGAACCCGTCGTTGATAACGGCGGCGGCGCAGTTGCCGCAGTACCAGGCGCTGGTGGACGATGTTCTGCTCGGCGCGCGCAAAGAGCTGGGCGACGCGGCTCCGGTTGAGAAGGTTGCGAACCTGGCATTTCAGCGGCTGGCTGTGGCGTTCGGGCGGAAGATTCTCGCCATCGTGCCGGGGCGCGTGTCGACCGAGGTGGACGCGCGGTTGAGCTACGACACCGATGCGACGATTCAACAGGCGCGGGCGATCATCAAGCAGTATGACGCGGTGGGCGTTGGGCGCGAACATATTTTGATCAAGATAGCGTCGACGTGGGAAGGGATTCGCGCGGCCGAGGTGCTGGAGAAGGAAGGCATCCACTGCAACCTGACGCTGCTCTTCGGTATGCACCAGGCGGTTGCGTGCGCAGAGGCGAAGGTGACGTTGATATCGCCGTTTGTGGGGCGCATTCTGGATTGGTACAAGAAGGACACGGGCAAGGATTATGTGGGCGCCGACGACCCGGGCGTGCAGTCGGTGACGACCATCTACAACTACTACAAAAAGTTTGGCTACAAGACGCAGGTGATGGGCGCAAGCTTCCGCAATATCGGCGAGATTACGGAGCTGGCCGGTTGCGACCTGCTGACGATTTCGCCACAACTGTTGGCCGAGCTCGAATCGACGGAACGCGAGCTGCCGCGCAAGCTAGACCCGGCGAATGCGGCATCGCTCAAGATCGAGCGCATCCCAATGGACAAGGCTGACTTTGAGCGCATGCATGCCGCTGACCGCATGGCGCATGAGAAGTTGCAGGAAGGCATCGAGGGCTTTTCGGCGGCGCTGGTAAAGCTGGAAGGAATTTTGGCGGCGCGGATAACGGAGATAGAGGGCGTGCACGCGGCGGTTTAAAAATTGAAACTGAAATTGAATGGGTGAACGGAATACTCCGTTCACCCATTTTTGTTACTGGCTAGGCCCTGATCCCTGTCTTACTCCGACCAGACGGCGAGTGTGTTGCCGAGGCCGTCATTGAAGTGAAAGCGGCGGCCGCCGGGGAACTCGAATGTGGGCACGGTGATCTTACCGCCTGCTGCGATGATGGCTGCCTCAGTTGCCACGAGGTCGGACGAGTAGAGGACTACTAGCGGTGCGGATGAGGACTCGACGACAGGAGTTTTGGCTTTGGCGAATCCGCCGCTGATGCCGCTGGTGAAGTCGATGTAGTCGGGGCCCCAGTCCTTGAACTGCCATCCGAAGACGCGCGAGTAAAAAGCCTTGGCGCGGGCGATGTCGGTGGTGGTGAACTCGATGTAGCTGATGGTGTTGTGCGTGGGTTTGCTCATAAAAAATCTCCTTTGCTTGAAGGGTGGAGGTTGCAGGATGGTCGCTAGGCGCACCTTTCCCGTGCGCTTCTCAAGCGCCTCCATCCAGAATCCCTGAGAAGCAGAAGAGACTGAGTAGAACCCGCTGGTTGTTGCAGCGGCGCGGGCTCGCGAGGTACGAGACAACAGTATCAAAGCCGGCACGAGTGGGCAATCAGAAAACTTGGACAGCGCAAAACGGCGACTTTATGATTGATTGCGAGAGGCTGAGATGAAAAAGGGCTTACATAAATTGCAGCATAGAGAGTTTACCGTTGCGCAGAACGGATACTACACGGTCTTGAAGCCTGCTACTCGATTTTTCTCAACATTGCTGCATGGCAAACGCGAGCATCTGGTGATGACCGATGAAGACGCAGCAGCAATGCGTGATGACCAGGAACCTGAGACTTTGCATCAAAGTCTAATAACGTATAAATCTCCGTTCGATTGGTTTTATACGATTTTGGCAGTTGTTGTTGTGCTGGTGTTTGCATCGATGCTGGTGTATTCAATTTTCAATAATTTTGATTCTCCACGTAATTATTGAAATGAAAATCACTTAGTACTTCACAAAATATACCGACTCAAATCCTGGTCCTTCACAATCGACGCGACCATTGCCTTCACGTACTCGTCGGTGATGGTGAAAACTTTTTCGGGTCCGCTCACGGTCGGTCTGTCGGTGAGGGGGAGCGGCGTGGAAGCATCGGTCTTGATAGCCTCGGCGAGTTTTTGCGCGTCATCGTCGTTTGCGGTGTGGCGGACAACGTCAGGCGCGAGGAAGCTTACGTCCTCAAGCACTCGCTCCATGATGGTGTGCAGGCGGCGCGCGCCGATGTTCTCGGTGGTCTCGTTGACGCGGAAGGCGAAGTTCGCCATCTCGCGCAGTGACTCGGTTGTGAACTCGAGCTTGACGCCCTCGGTCTCAAGCAGCGCGGTGTATTGGCGCGTGAGCGACGACTTGGGCTCAGTGAGGATGCGCACGAAGTCTTCTACGGTGAGCGACTGTAGTTCGACGCGGATGGGGAAGCGGCCTTGGAGCTCGGGGATGAGGTCGCTGGGCTTGGAGACGTGGAATGCGCCTGCAGCGATGAAGAGGATGAAGTCGGTTTTGACCATGCCGTAGCGCGTGTTGACGGTGGTGCCTTCGACGATGGG
>CAIMNN010000236.1 GCA_903842845.1 uncultured Acidobacteriaceae bacterium
AGGCGTGCAGTGGAGCTTTGGAGAGTTGCCTGCAAGCGGCGATGGATGCAATGAAACAGAAGTATGGCGCGAGTGCGAGTTTTGGAGAGGTAACGACGAAGAGTTTTGGCGCGGGGGGCAAGCGTCTGGAGACGGCGGGGCTAGTGAGCAAGGACAATATACGGTTCCGCACGGTGGTAGATGTAGTTGGGATAGGCAAGACGGTTGTGCCGCTGATATTGATGACGAATGTTGAGGATAAGAAAACACTTGAGGGAATTGGCGCGACGGGCGACCGATTGATAGCGAGTTTGCAGTTGACGCCTGGTGGAGCGGCGAAAGTTATGCAAGGGCCGATTGGTGTGGAGGGCCATGCGGGGATTACAAATGGGAGTACGGGCACGCAGTGGGCGAGTGAGAAGGGAGTGGCAGGAATTTGGGAGGGAGTGGGGCCGACGTATCTGGTTGGCAGTTACACGCCGCATATGGATTACACATGGATAACGTTTTTTTCAGACGGGACGTTTTTGGATGGTTTTCCGAATGGCGGTTTGGATGGGTTTGATATGGCGATGCAGCAGCGGGTTTTTCAGCGGGGCTTGTGGGGACGCTACCAGGTGTCGGGGCGTGCAGGAAGCGTTACCGTTGGGAAGGATACATTCCCGCTGCAATTTAACAGTGATGGGTCTTTGTTGTTTGAGAGGGTGACGTACAGGAAGTTGAGCCCTTGCGATGGGTTGCGGTTGAATGGGAGCTACAGACGCAAGGATTGGCGTACGTTGACCGGGATATATAAGAATCCCATCAGCTTTACCAGCGATGGCCGGTTTACGGATGAAGGTGTGGCAATAGCGGCGAACCTGTTTGAATATGACGCGCAAGGTAAGCAATTGCATGAGGACGGACGCCCTGGAAGCGGAATGTATGTGATCAGGCAAAACACGTTGACGTTACATTATTCGGATGGAAGGCGAAGGGTGATTCCGTTCTTTATCCATGCGAGTGCGAAGCCGGGGGATCTACACGAGGTTGAGTTTAGTACTTATGAGTTTGATCTGCAGTAGAGGGTAGGCAGGTGGTTGGCCCCGGTCCCCGATTTTCAGAAACAAAGGCAGCGAGTTGGCTTGCGCTTGGCGCAAATGGCGTTACATCGCTGAGTTTTTGTATCCCGTTCATTGCTAAAAGGCCGCAATGAACAAGGCACAGCTTTAATTCGAGCACACTGCTAGATTTTATGACTGGCAAGAGTTGCTAGAGTTCCTGGGAGTTGTCTTCGATTGCGAGGCGGACGTTGCCGTCGGATTTTGCGAGGCGGCGGACGGCTTCTGGCTTGTCGACGCCGGCTTTGAGCATGACGAGAGCAACTGGGACGCTGCGTCCTGCGCTTTTGATGGTGTGGACGGCCTGCTCGCGTGTGATTTGACATGCCTGCATGAGGATGCGGATTCCGCGCTCGACGAGCTTGGAGTTCTGCATGTGCAGGTTGATCATCAGGTTCTCATAGACGTAGCCGAGGCGGGTCATGGTACCGGTGGTGATCATGTTGAGGACCATTTTTTGTGCGGTGCCGGCCTTCATGCGGGTAGAGCCTGAGATGACTTCGGGGCCGACTTCGGCGACGATGGCGACGTCAGCGGCTGCGGCGAGTGGGGTTCCCTGGTTGCAGGTGACGGCGGCGGTGAAGGCACCGCGGGCGCGGGCGTAGGCGGTGGCGGCGACGACGTAAGGGGTGCGGCCGGAGGCGGAGAGGCCGATGACGACGTCTTTGCGCGTGGGGCGGCGGCGTGCGATGTCGCGCTGGCCGAGTTCTTCTGAGTCTTCGTTGACTTCAACGGCGGAGGCGAGGGCCTTGGGTCCGCCAGCCATGATGTATTGAACCTGGCCGGGGACTGTGGAGTAGGTTGGGGGGCACTCGGAGGAGTCGAGGGCGGCGATGCGGCCGCTGGAACCTGCGCCGATGTAGATGATTCGTCCGCCGTCGCGGAGGCTGCGGGCGGCGTGGTCGATGACCTGGGCGATTTCGGGGATGGCTTTTTTGACTGCTGCTGCGACCTTGGAATCCTCATGATTGATGATGCGCGCAATCTCAAGCGCAGACTTGGTATCAAGCCCTTGCGATGCGTCATTCTGACTCTCAGTGGTCAGTTGTTGGAGCAGATCAGCGGAGTCCTTATTCAGACTCTTGGCTGATTGCGTTCCATTGGCCTCTTGATCGGAACTGGTCAACATTCAATTATCCCTAATTTTTAATTGTATAAGCTGACAGAGCAAATTGGTTGTGAAAACTGAAGGCGAGGGCGCACGGCTGAGCGTTTTAACCTGAATTGCGCGATTACTTTACGGTGAAGGATTTGACGGCGATGGAATTGGGTCCGCTGCCGGTTGGGACGATGTTGAAGAGGGCGTGGGAGGCTGTGCGGACGAGGGCGAGGTCGCCGGAGTGGGTGTCGACGACGAGCAGGAGATGGCCGAGGGAGGAGAGGGCCATGGCGGAGGGTCCATCGCCGACGGAGACGCCGCCGATGCGCTGGCCGTCGTCGATGGCGTAGATGGTGACCTCGTTGGAGCCTGAGTTGCTGACGTAGAGCTGGGAGTTGTCGGCGGTGACGAGGCCTTGCTGGGGATGCGCGCCCATGAGGTAGCTGCCGCCGATGTCGTTGGTGGGAGTGGAGAGCTCGGAGATGGTGTCGCTGCCTGCGTTCATGACGAAGATCTCACCGCCATCGGGCTTGAGGGCGAGAAAGCCGGGGAGCTTACCGACGTCCATGAGGGCTTCAGCGCGGTCGGGCTGCTTACCGTCAGAGAGGCGGATGGAGAGGACCTGGTGGCCGGTGGTGCATGCGGCGAAGGCTTTGGATGAATCGGGGAGGACGACGATGTTGCCAGCTCCGGGGCAGCCTTCAAAGACGGCGCGTGGCTTTTGGCCGGCGGTTGCATCGGTTGTATTGAAGATGGTGATGCTGTTTCCGAGGGAGTTAGAGACGAGGAGCGATTTGTTATCGGGGGTGAGCTGGATGGCCTGCGGCTTTTCGCCGACGCCCATTACGAATTTTTCGCGGTGGGTTTTTAGGTCGACGGCGGAGATGGAGTTGGAGCCGGAGTTGGCGATGTAGGCGATGGCGGCGGTGTCGTCAATGTCGAGGGCGACGGGCGCGCGCTGGACGGCGATGGTGGCGACGGGTTGGTTCTTTTCGGTGTCGATGATGGTGAGGGAGCCGTTGTTGGTGCCGTTGCCGGAGTTGACGACGTAGACTTCGTTGCGAATGGCGCTGGCGGCGACTGCGACGGGATGCTCGCCGACGATGACTTCGCGGTCTTCGCGGAGGTTGACGATGTCGTAGATGAAGACGGTGTTGGAGCCGCCGTTTGTGATGTAGGCGAACTCGCGGTAGTTGCTGGCGTAGGCGGGGAAGTCGTCTTTATGGCAGCCGGTGACGAGGAACGCCGCTGCGCTGAGAAGGCAGAGGTGTCCGACGATGAATGCGCGGCGGTTCATGTTAACTCCGAGTGGTTGCCGTGAGCTTGATGCCATGAACGAGCGAGCGATTTACGATGGGTGCGATGGCTTCGGTCTCGGACATCAAGGTGATCAACTGCTCGGGGTAGAGCGATTGCGGGCCGTCGGAGAGGGCCTGGTCGGGCTGATGATGTACTTCGACGATGAGGCCGTCGGCTCCGGCGGCGATGCTGGCACGCGCCATGGAGAGAACTTTGTCGCGCTTGCCGGTGCCGTGGCTGGGGTCAACGAGGATGGGCAGGTGGCTGACCTGTTGGACGGCAGGGACGATGCTGAGGTCGAGTGTGTTGCGGGTGTGGTCAGCGAATGTGCGGACGCCGCGCTCGCAGAGGATGACCTCGTAGTTGCCTTCGCTCATGACGTACTCGGCTGACATGAGGAATTCTTCGAGCGTTGCGCTGAGGCCGCGCTTGATGATGACGGGCATGCGCTTTTTGCCGGCGCGTTTGAGCAGGGAGAAATTCTGCATGTTGCGCGCGCCGATCTGGATGACGTCGGCCCATTCGGCGACGAGGTCGAGGGATTCGTTGTCGAGGGCTTCGGTGACGATGCGGAGGCCGAACTCTTTGCGGATGTCGGCCATGATCTTGAGGGCTTCGAGGCCCATGCCTTGAAAAGCGTAGGGCGATGTGCGGGGCTTGAATGCGCCGCCGCGGAAGAACTGCGCGCCGGATGCGGCGACTTTTTCGGCGATGGCGAAGGCCTGCTCGCGGGATTCAATGGAGCAGGGGCCGGCGATGATGGCGAGGTCGCGTCCACCGATGGAGGCATTGGTGCCGTCGAAGCGGATGATGGTGTCTTCTTCTTTGCAGTCGCGACTGGCGAGTTTGTAAGCCTTGGAGACGCGGATGACTTCGGCGACGCCGGAGAGTTCCTCGAGGTTGCCGCGGTTGGCTTCGCCCTTGTTGCCGGTGATGCCGATGGCGGTGCGCTGTGCGCCGGGGAGGGGATGGGCGCGGAGGCCGAGCTTTTCAATATAGTCGCAGACCGCTTGAATCTCTTCCGGCGACGCGTGCGCTTTCATTACAACTAACATGAGAGTTCCTTTGACTGTGAAGATGCAAGATGATGGATTGAAACGACAGGGGATGACCTAGGAAGCGGAGTTGTCAGACCTTGCCTTGTTTTCCTGCCATTTGGAAAGAATCCATCCAAGAAAACCAAGTTGAATGGCCCAGGTAACGATGAACGCCGCATTGCGGAATATGAGCATCAGCAAGTCCTTGCGCGCATGATATTCGGCTTCAGACATGGTGGCCATCCAGTCAATGGATGGTTCAGCGGGTGCGGAGAAAAGCAGAAATGCGGCCCATGCGAAGAGAGCGACTGATAGACCGAGGCAACTAAATTGCGCGATTTTTCTCATTGAGATCCTCCATCCGAGTAAGAAGGTTGTTTGCGCCAGAATTCAATCCGGCAGAGTTCAATCGGTCAGCGATTGTTTGGCATCGCGAAGATCAATTTTCTGCTTTTGCCGTTCGACGTAGTAGCGGAAGACGAGGACCAACAACCCCCAGGCCAACCAAGCCAAAATATTCAAGCCAAAAGCGCGGAGCATCTCCGGATCCTTTATGCCTGAATCCGGGCCGCCGCCAAAGACCGGCGAAGGGTGTTGAGTGCGCCACCAGCGGGTAGACATGTAAACGATGGGCACGTCGATCGCGCCGAAGATGCCGACAACTGCGGCGAGGGTCTGCATCTGCGGACCGGTGACGAACTTGCGCAGGAGCAGGTAGCTGACGTAGATGAGCCATAGAATGAGGGTGGTGGTGAGGCGTGCGTCCCATGTCCACCAGATGCCCCAGGCACGGCGTCCCCACATGGGGCCGGTGATGAGAACGACGGTGCAAAAGGCGACGCCCACTTCAGCGCTGGCCAATGCCCATGCGTCGGCAATCTGTGCGCCGTTGTGACTTTTGCGCCGCAAAGCGAGAAAGGCAATGGAGGCGATCAGGCTGATGGTGAAAAAGAGGAAGGCGACCATGGCTGAAGGCACATGGTAGTAAAAAATTCGCTGGATCTCGCCCTGCATTTCGTCCGTCGGTGCGACGAACATGGCATGGTTGAACGCTGATGCAAGCAGAATCAGCGTTGCGAGAACGTATAAACCAATGGCAATTTTCTTCATTGGACTCCTCGTTACTTAATCAGTTTACGATGCCGGATGCGTTGGTGTAACGGTCAATCGGATGGTTGGTGTGGCGAGGAAGATTCAAAGCGTGTAAGGAATTTTGACGCCCGGTGTGCTGGCAGGGAAATCGCGCGAGTTGCGGGTCAACAGAGCCCGGCTATTCAAGCGTGCCGACGCGTAGATGATTGCATCGGGCAGTTTGAGCTTGAGGTTGCGGCGTACGGCTACTGCTTCCGATGCAATTGTTTCATCGAGTTCGATGCGCTTGAAGTGATTCATGAACCTGCGGATGTGCGGCTCGTCCTGCTGGGTGGCAGCGGCGAGGAGTTCCATCCACGTGATGATGCTGATGGCGCGATTACTGAAGTGATTGCATTGCTTGTGCGCCTCGGGGATACCGTTGAGGTAGTCGATGAGGATGTTGGTGTCAAAGAGAACCGGCGTGGTTACCATTCTTCACGCATCCGGTGTTGGTATTCCAGGCCGTCGATTTTTTTAGAGGCCCAGATGCCGAATGCGGCGTGGTCCATGCGGGTGCGGTGCTGGGCAAGGGAGTCGGCAATGGCGCGGCGGATGAGTTCGGCGCGCGAGAGGTTGAGGGAGTGGGCGACGGAGGTGAGGAGTTCGAGGTCGTGGTCGGGAATGTCGACGAGGGTGCGCATGGGGGCTCCGTATATCAGTGAATTATAGCATGATATATGAAAGTGATATACAATAATTTTATGTAGCATTTTCAGTGGTTGGTGCCACTTTAAGGTTCAGTGGGTAATTAGCTTATGCGGCAACCTGGCGAGGCTTCACTTTGTTCAGTGAGCGCTGGTTGGATTTGTTTTGTGCGGCGAGCCAGAGGTCGTGGCCGCTTTGGAGATTTATCCAGAATTGAGCGGAGTTGCCGAAGTAGCGGCTGAGGCGTAGGGAGGTGTCAGCGGTTAGGGCGCGTTTGCCGCGAACGATGTCATTAACACGAGGCGCGGAGATGTGTAGTTCCTTGGCCAGACGGTAGGCGGTCAAGCCGAGCGGCTGCATGAACTCGGTGAGGAGGATTTCGCCGGGATGAATGGAGAAAGCGTAGGGGATGGTGGTCATGGCCGCTCCTAGTGATAATCCACGATCTCAACTTCATGGGCATTCTGGTTTTGCCACACAAAGCAGATGCGGTATTGGTCGTTAATACGGATACTGTGCTGGCCTTTTCTATCTCCGCGTAAAGGTTCGAGGTGATTGCCGGGTGGGGATTCGAGGTCCGAGAGGGCAACAGCCCAATGCAGTATCAGAAGTTTTTTGATCGCCGATCTTCGGATCTGAGCCGGGATGCGCCGGGATTTTCCTGTTTCCCAAAGCAACTGCGTGTCAGCGTCTTTGAAGCCCAAAATCACAATAGAATATTAACGCAATGCGTTCATAACGTCAATCGTTATTAGCGGTGATTACTCCGCTTCGAGGACGGTGCCGAAGAGGAGGATGCTGATGGTGGTGAAGATGATGTCGTAGCCGAGGAGGAGGCGGACCCAGAGCCAGGGGTCGTGCTCACCGGTGAGGATGGCTGTGGTTGCCATGACCATTGCGAGCAGAGCGGGCAGGAAGATGGGGAATAGGATGAGGTAGAGGAGGAGTTCGCGGTTGCGGCCTTTGAGCGAGACGGCGGCGAGGAAGATTCCGTTGGCGACAAGGGCCCATGTGCCGAGGGGGAGAACGAGCAGGAGGAGCGAGGCGTTGCCGACGATGCGCAGGTTGTAAAAGATGAGGAAGATGGGTGCGAGGACCAATTGCACGATAGAGACGAAGAGGAAGTTGGCGATGGTCTTGGCGAGGTAGAGCGCTGCGGGTTCGCTGGGGGCCATGCGCTGCACGTCGAGGACGGAGTTTTTTAGCTCGCGCGCCCAGGCTTGATTGAGTGCGCTGGCCGAGGCGAAGAGCGTTGCGACGCTGAGCACGCCGCCGGCGATCTGGCGGGAGACCTCGATGGTTGGGTCGAAGGCGATGGAGAAGACGACGACGACGAGCAGCGCGAAGAAGAGCATGGAGTTGATGACATCGCGCGAGCGCCATTCAATGCGCAGGTCTTTGACG
>CAIMNN010000237.1 GCA_903842845.1 uncultured Acidobacteriaceae bacterium
GGGCGTGCAGTACACCTTCAAGGCTTTGCGATTTGAGGGCCGAGCGCAAACTTTTGAACATGAATTGAGATCCGCATGGACATTGAAGCCGGGCGCACCTTATGACGTTGCTTACGGACGGCAATTTTACTTCAGTGTTCTTAGCAGTGACTGGGCGCCATACGGCAAGGCCGCTGCAACAGGAATCGATTGCACGCGGCTGGACGAAAGAGAGCACAGCGTAACCCTGACGATCAAAGTGCCGGAGAACAAAGTGGATCAGACGCTCAGCAGTGAAGCCAAACCGTGCACTGATCTGTTGGTGGATTATTTTTTTCCGGGCAATGTAGTTGAACAAGTAAAGCAATAAAAGCTAATCGGGGGGGCGCTGCGTCGCCTCCCATCGCGATTCCTATATATGTACAGAATCCGAACAGTGTTCCTGAATGGGACGCGCGGCAGACGCGGTAAAAATCTTTCACTGTCTCATTCATGGTCAGTTGTCCAGTGCCGATACAGAGGGCAGGTACAGCAGTAAGCAGACTGTCGCAGGATGAAGCAGTTCGGGGGAACGAGCAGCGACGGACCTGGAGGCTGACCGAATCTGTTGCGGACGCTCTCAAGGAGGAGACAATGTCACTCGGAGTACTGAACAATCTCTCGGCAATCTACGCGGAAAATAATCTGAACAGGACCAACAACAGCCTGCAGACGGTGCTTGAGCAGTTGAGCTCGGGTTCGCGTATCAACTCTGGCGCAGACGACGCGGCCGGCTTGTCGCTTGTAGACGGGCTCAACGCCAACGCGCGGGCCTTGACGCAATCAGTGACCAACGCCACGGAAGGTGTGGGGCTGTTGAGCGTTGCTGATGGCGCGCTGTCACAAGTAACCAACCTGCTGGACCGTGCGGTGACGCTGGCGACTGAGGCCTCGAACGGCACACTGGACAGTGCGCAGCTTTCGGCGGCCAACCAGGAGTATCAATCGATACTCTCTGAGATCAACAACATCGGCTCGACGACGACCTACAACCAGAACCAGGTCTTCTCGGGCAATGCGGCCGGCGTGGACATTTACATTGGCGATTCATCGGCGACGGGCTCGTCGATTGATAACCTGTACTTTGCCAAGCTGACGTCATCGACGATTGGCGACTCCGGCGGCACCGTGCAGCAGAGCAGTGCCGGGCAGTTTGTGGACTATTCGCTTGATACGGCAGGCTCGTTGACGACAGCGGCGCAACTTGGCGACACCGTCACCGGCGGATTGAAGTTCACCATTACCAATCCCGACGGCACAACGAGCACCATCACCACGACGGCAACGTCACTTGGGAATTTGATCAGCGAGATCAACAAGGATGGAATCCCCGGCATCACAGCCAGCTTCACATCAGCCGCGGCAGTTGGCGACGCAGCGGTTGCAGCTGGCGATACGGGCATCCTGCTGACCAATACCAACTCGAATGTGGCCATCGGCCTCAACACATCGAAGGACACGACCACCAACAACACAACGAGCATTGCCGCCAGCACAGCCTCCACGACCACCATCACTTATGTGTTGAGCGCTGGCGGAGAAAAGAGCGCGAACCTGGCCGCGACCGACCTCACGACTCAGGGCAATGCACAGGGAGCTCTGACCGCAATCAGCCAGGCGATCACCTACGTAGCCGCGCAGGATGGGTACATCGGAGCGCAGATCAACACACTGAACTCCATCAGCCAGGTTGCGACGACACAGCTGGAGAATGTTGTGAGCGCGCAGAATGCGGTGCAGGCGACCGACTACGCCTCGGCAACTTCGAACATGTCAAAGTATGAGATCTTGAGCCAGACCGGAATTGCAGCACTGGCGCAAGCGAACAGCGTTGAGCAGGAAGTGACCAAGCTGCTCCAGTAATTCAAGCACGTGGATTTTCACGCCCGGCCCCAGGCACGCTCTCCTCCTGACTGCGTGCCTGTGGGCCGGTTTTTTGTTTGTCAGCCTACAATAGTGAAGTGAACGCCATCGACACCATTGTTGCAATCTCCACCCCGCCCGGCCGTGGCGGCATTGGCATTGTGCGTTTGAGCGGGTCTGAGGCGCGCACGATTGCTGAAGAGCTTGTTGAGCTTCGCATGCCACTTGAACATGCGCGCGCGAAGTTGGCGTGGGTGTTGGATGATGGAGTTCGTATAGATGAAGCTGTGGTCACTTACTTCGCTGCGCCGAACTCCTACACCAGTGATGAGCTTGTAGAGATAGCGGCGCATGGTTCGCCTGTTGTGCTGGAGCTGTTGGTCCGCCGCGCGCTTGCTTACGGCGCACGGATTGCCGAGCCGGGCGAATTTACGGAGCGCGCATTTCTTTCCGGGCGCATGGACCTGACGCAAGCCGAAGCAGTGCGTGACCTGATAGAGGCTAAGACGCTGGCGCAGGCGCGTTTGGCGGCGAGCCAGATGAGCGGTGCGTTGAGCCATCGCGTGCAGCCGGTGAAGCGTGCACTGATGGATCTGATAGCGATGCTTGAGGCAGGAATCGACTTTGCGGAAGATGATATTGATGTGGCCGCAGAGGAAGAGATTGCACGCCGCATCGGCGACCTTGTGCCGTCGCTTGAAGCGCTGGCGAAGAGCTATGCGGGCGGCAGTGTTCTTCACGATGGGCTGACACTGGCGATAGTCGGCCGGCCGAATGCGGGCAAGAGTTCACTGTTCAATCAACTTGCGGAGCGCGAGCGGGCGATAGTCACTGCGACGCCGGGGACAACGCGCGACCTGGTGACCGAGCGCATTGCCATTGAGGGCATTCCGATCGAGCTGGTTGATACGGCCGGTGTGCGCGAGGCGCTGGAAGAGGTAGAGAAGCTCGGAATCGAGCGTACGCATGAGGCGCTGGCCGATGCTTCGCTTGTGCTGATTGTTCTGGATGCGACGGCGGAGCTGAATGAAGACGAGCGCAGGCTCATTGCGGCCGTGGAAGACCGCGCGGCGATCATCGTGCGCAACAAATGCGACTTATTTGATGCCAGCACTCCGCAGCAAACCATTCCCGGCCCTCTGACGGTGATTCAAACCTCAGCGCTCACTGGGCATGGATTGCCGGAGTTGCGCGCGGCGATTCTGAAGCTGGCGACGGGCGGAGCTGCGATTGAGCCGGGTGCGTTAACAACGCTGCGCCATCGTCAGGCGGTTGAGCAAACACTTGTTGCGCTTAGAAAAGCGGCAGAGGCCAACACTATGCGCATTCCACATGAGATGTTGCTGCTGGACCTTTATGCTGCGCTGGAACGGATTGATGAGCTCACGGGGCACACGTCGAACGATACGATACTTAATTTGATATTTTCGAGCTTTTGCATCGGAAAATAAAAAGCCCCGCGGCGATGGCCGCAGGGCTTAATTTTGTTCAGCAAGTTTGGTTCATCGCTTGCCGGGTATTGTCTTTGTGCCGCCAATTCCGCGTTTCGCAGCTTGCTTTTTGGCACGCTCACGCAGCTCCTTGCCTTCCTTGGTCTGGCCCAGGCTGAGCTGTACAAGCAGGTTGATGACGTTGCCGGTTGCCCAGTAGACAGAGAGGCCAGCGGCAAAGTTGGAGAGCGTGAAGCCCATGACAACCGGCATCATGAAGGCCATCATGCGTCGCTGCGAGGCGTCCATGCCCGGCGAGGGCGTGATCCACTGCGTGACGAACATGCCGACTATGATGACGACGATGAGAAGCGGGAACGGCTCCTTGATGGAGAGGTCGCCTATCCAGAGCCAGTGAGCCTGGCGGAGTTCGATGACGTTGGCGAGCAGACGATAGAGCGCGATGAAGAGCGGCATCTGAATCAACATGGGCAGACAGCCGCCGTACATGTTGATGTTCTCCTGCTTGTGCAGGGCCATGATCTCCTGGTTCATCTCGGCGCGGCGCGGGTCGGTTACCTTGTAATGCGCGTAACGGGCCTTGATGGCGTTCATCTGCGGCTGGATGCGGATCATCTTCAGCGACTGGCGCTGCATCTGCAAGCGGGTCGGGATCATGATCAGGTTGAAGAGCGCCGTGATGATGATGATGGACCAGCCCCAGTTGCCGACGCCGTGTTCATAGATGAAACGCAGGGCGAGGTAGAGCGGATAGGATATCCACTTCATCCAACCGAACTGGACCAGTTCTTTGAGGTCGGGGCCGTTGGAGCTGCCATCGGCGGTGTTGGTGTGGATGGAGGCGAGCACCTCCATTTGTTTGGGGCCGACGTAGAGGCGTGTGCGCGTATAACCGCTGGTGTCGCCCATCGCCAGTCCGAGCACATCTTCGGGGCGCTTGGCGCTTGGGTCTTCCTTGTTGGTGCGCACATCCATCGCGTGATGGAAGGTCACCACAGTTGCACGCGACGGCGCGTCGGGCATGAAGGCCGCGGCGAAGAAGAGATCGCCGGTAGCGGCATAATCGTAGTCGCCTTCGAGTGTGGCGTTGCCGCTGACCTTGCCTGCCGCCTGGTAATCCTGCTTGCCGTCAAGCGACCAGGCAAAGGAAGACGCGGTAAAGGTCACGTTCGCATGAACTTTCTGGTCGAGCTCTTCCTGGTCGCCGAAGCCGGAAGGCCACGCGACGAGCGAGCGCACCAACTGTCCGTTGCGGTGGACCTGGGATTCGACATTGACCACATAGCTGGAATCAAACTTGATGGTCTTCACAACGTCGAGGCCGTTGCCCGCGTAGTGGAAGGTGAGCGACTGCGGCGCGGTGAAGTTGCCACAGGGCTCCGGTGTGCCATTGACCTGATAGAGCGCCTGAGTCAACTGGTCGTTCAGCGCTGGCTCATATGTGTAGAGCGAGAGCGGGCGGCCGAACTTCTCTGCGGCTTGCTGCTGGACCATGTCGAGCGGTTTGCCGGCTGAATCGTTGTAGCGTTTCAGGATCCAGTTCTTTACCTCGCCGCCGCGATTGGAGAAGGTTATCTTGTAGAGCTCGTTCTCGACGGTGATATCGCATTGTGCTGCGGCGGTGATGGTCGGCGTCTGCACAGCGGGTGCGCCGGCGGCCGCTGTTGTCTTGGTGGGTTCAGTGGTGCTCTGCGGAGCTGCTGCGGCCGGAGCCGGCGTTTGCTGCGTCTGCTGGGTCTGGGTCTGCTGCGGCTTTGGGGGCGCTTCCTTCGGCTTGAAGAAGTACTGGTAGCCGAAAAGAATGACCATCGTGAGCAACATGATCCCGAAGAGCGAGCGCATGTCGCCGCCGCCGCCGCCCGAGCCCTGGGATTGATTGGGATTGCGAAATTCTGCCAAGGTGTACGTCCTACTCTCTTTGTGTGGCTACAACTATCGTAATTCGTTCAAGTCGTTTGGTTCTACGGTTTGCGTCAAACGCTGATTGATTTTGCCGCCTCATTGCACCAATTCTGGTTTCTTTTGCCGTGGCAGCGGTACCTCGTCCACCCCGCCATTGCTGAAGGGATTGCAGCGCAGCACGCGCCAGACCGCCAGCAAAGAACCATACAACGCCCCGTGCCTGAGGAGGGCTATCTGCGCGTACTCGGAGCACGTGGGCAGATACTTGCATCCGCCGATGCGCGTCCAGTGCAACGCGGGTGAAAGCCAGCGCTTGTAAAACGCGAGCAGTGCGAGGAGTGTACGTGTCATGACCTGGTCAATCGCTCCGCCTCAGTGCGGGCCTGTGTAAGGATACGCAGGACCTCGGCCTCAAGTTTCTTGTATTCGATTGTGAGCACCGCGCGGCGGGGATGAAAGATGAGGTCGCAGCCGGAGGGCAGTTGCGCGGTGTGCTTGCGGAGCACGTCGCGCATGCGGCGCTTGATGCGATTGCGTTCATGCGCAGGGCCGAGTACTTTGCCAGCGGTGAGGCCGACGCGAGGTAAATTTGCATCCATTGGGTTTTCGGCGCGCGCAGTGCGGGGCGCCAGGAACCAGCTCATGGATTGCGATTGGAATTTGCGCGCTGCTTTGTATGCGAGCTGGTACTCCGCATGGCGGCGCAGGCGATGGCCGGTGAGGGAGTTCCGCTTTGGATCAGGTTGCTTCAATTGCGTAAGAGAATTTAGCGCAGAAAGCAAACCCAGTGAGAGTCACTGGGTTCTGTGTTACTGAGGTATTGGAACGAAAGCACGAAAGACTTAGTCGCGGAATCCGGCGCTGACGGCAACGCGTTTGCGTCCGGCTGCACGGCGGCGGTTCAGAACGGCGCGGCCGCTCTTGGTCTTCATGCGCTCACGAAAGCCGTGAGTCTTCACGCGCTTGCGGCGGTTGGGTTGAAATGTGCGCTTTGGCATGGGTATGCGCTCCTGCTTTTTCTCAAAAATCTATGCTCAGATCCTGCTTCGGACGGCAAGTCTTGATTATACAAAAATATCGCCGCAAAAGCCACCCCCTCAGCGGGAGCTCATTTCGACTCAAACTTTTCGCGATTTGATGACCACTGTATGCAAATTTATTTTTGTGGTCAATTTTTGCTCGTCTTACCAACTGAGACTCTGATACATGAGCTCGATTTTCGGCAAATTCACTTGTGTTTTTCTTCGATGCATCGCGTTGATTGACTCAAACGCTCACTTGATAAAACTGCATGTGAGACTGAATCAACGTTGCTTTCACCATCCTTTGTGCAACTCAAGCATGAATGCAAAATTCCTTTCACCAATTTGTAAAATACCGCTTGCAACAATCGTCCATCGTGCTATTATCAGGCCGTTCGGTAATTTTTTTTTGTGCGACCTGCAACAGGAGATTCACCAGGAAGTTTGTTGTAGACCTCCCGGCAATATCGCCCTCCTCGGCAAGTCAACTTGTTCCCCTTGAGTCCGCAAACAGCATTTATTGCGGCTATTGCGTAGCTTT
Source organism: uncultured Acidobacteriaceae bacterium (assembly GCA_903842845.1). GTDB lineage: Bacteria > Acidobacteriota > Terriglobia > Terriglobales > Acidobacteriaceae > CAIMNN01. The sequence continues at coordinate 6,798 of CAIMNN010000237.1, forward strand.
TTTTCAAATTCATCCATCAACACGGGCCCTGGTAACGGGACACAGCATTTAGATTTTAAGCAAGGATCTTGTCTGAATGTCATTCGCATCTTCTCCTCTTCCTCCGCTCAATCCGTGGCTGCAGATACTTGCAGCACTTGAGAAGAAGGTTATACGCCAGTCGTTCGAGACGTGGTTGAAGCCGACGCGCTTCAGCCACGTCACTGGCCGCAAGCTCTATGTCCGTGTCCCCACACCAGAGTTCCAGCACATCGGCGACAAGTATGGCGACCTTATCCAGGAGGCCATCGACCGCCACTGTCTTGAGATCGACGACGTATCGTTCGTGACGGCCGAGGAAGACCCAAGCATTCCTCCTCAGCGCAAGGACGGCGGCTTCGGCCCTGTGCCGTCGCACTCGCCGAGCGCACCGCCGCAGAACAACACGCGCCGCGCGCCAGAGCAGGCACGCTTTGATTGGTCCACGGCCGCGCAGCTGAACCCGCGCTATACTTTTGAAGCTTTTGTCATCGGCAACGGCAACCAGTTTGCACGCGCCGCGGCTCTTGCAGTCGCCGAGCGCCCGTCGCGCGCTTACAACCCGCTCTTCCTTTATGGCGGAGTCGGCATGGGCAAGACGCACCTGATGCACGCTATCGGGCACGAGGTGAAGCGCCGCCAGCCTTCGATCAACATCAGCTATCTCTCGGCCGAGAAGTTCATGAACGACATGGTGAACTCGCTGCGCACGGACCGCATGAGCGGCTTCCGTGACCGTTACCGGTCTGTTGATGTGCTGCTTATCGATGACATCCAGTTCATCGCGCAGAAGGAGCGCACGCAGGAAGAGTTCTTCCATACCTTCAACACTCTGCACGAGAACATGAAGCAGATCGTCATTGCCTCGGACCGTCCTCCGAAGGAACTGGCCGAGATAGAAGACCGCCTGCGCTCACGTTTTGAGTGGGGCCTGATCGCCGACATTCAGCCGCCGGACCTGGAGACCAAGGTCGCCATTCTGCAAAAGAAGGCCGAGAGCGAGAACATGCCTCTGCCGACGGATGTGGCGCTGTTTGTCGCGTCGAACATCCGCACCAACGTGCGTGAGCTCGAAGGCGCAATGACACGGCTCATCGCCTGGTGCCAGCA
>CAIMNN010000238.1 GCA_903842845.1 uncultured Acidobacteriaceae bacterium
CCTGAAGCCTGCGGCACTACGGAATCGCATCCACGGGGTTGCCAAGGTTCTGGCAAAGCGGTATTCGTAAGCGTTCGATCTGGCCATCAGGATCGTCCTGAGGGTGGTCTGGATGAACTTGATGCCGATCTGTTACTTGGGGGCAGCGTCCTGCTGGTTGCCTCTCAATCATTTTCCGCCAGCACCCGATGCGCTAGGCAGTGACCTGTGCGCGGCATCCAGGGCAGCAAGCTTGGCTTGATATAATCGCACGATGGCTGCTGCCGTTTTCTCAGCATCTGCCTTGCCTGCGCCTATGAGGACGGGCAATCTTAAGACTGGAACTACAAAAGCGCCCGTACCCAGAAGCACGTTCTCCCAATTTGTCCCCAACTTCTCCTTGCCCCCGTTGGGAAGCCCGCTTGGCCCACCCGTAAGGACCTTCTCAACAATTGCACGCTCGATAGCGATCGTTGGCTGATTCTGAACAATCGTCTCGTCAAGCTTAAGCTCCTTGCCGACCCATTGAACGAGTTCGTGATACGCGATGTGCTCCGCATTCCGAAACGGACGCGAGAGCCAATGGCTCGAAACCGAAAGAAGTTGTCCCTCAATCTCGTTGCAGTCCTCGATTTTGCCCTTCAATACCGACACGTCGTCGTCGGGCTTGGCCAAGTCCAGAGACTTCTTTAGAGCAAGCCGGTACGCATCTGGCAGGGCCACAAGAAAGTCGTTGAACTCCCGATATGTCCACTTTGAGTCAGGCTTTACGAGTGCGGCAAGAGCAATGAGCTCTTGTCTGGTCTTCTCTCGACGCTCCCGCTGAACATCCGTGACATTAAGAAGCCTTACGCCGAAATCGGCGATGTCAGCATTCCTGGCCTTGATGGCCTTTCCGAGTCGCGCTCCCCTCTCTTCGGGCCAGCCGACGACCAAGGCGTGCAGCGCGGCCGTCCTTTCCGCGATTCGTCGATCAGTGTCATCAACTGCGTCAATAAGGTAGTCCTTGCCCGCCTGCCCTTGAGCGACAAACCAGTTCAGGTGCGGATTACCGGTCTTGACAGTCGCCGCGTCGTCTTCAATCCTGACGCTCGCAGCAAACGCGGCCAAGTGAGTTACGGCCTCTGCCTTTTCAAACGCCATCAGTGGACCACAGCACATGCAGGTTCCACACAGCAGCGCAAGCACCGAAGCTCGCATCGTTGTACCCTCCGAGCATTTACCAACAGCGCCAACTGTCACGGAACTACAGGGGACCATGTTCCTGCCACAAGTAGGATCATCTCTTCGCTCCACCGCTTAACCGCTTGCCTCGCAAAACCACACTTCGTTTGAAAGACGCCGACCTCCGCGGCCCTGGCATCACTCGCGGTAACTGCATACCGGCATCCTTCATACACAGCTGTTGCACCAACTGCAATGGCGATTCCGACAGGCCCCCCTAGCGAACCTGCCTCCACACTTAGCAGCCACTCGGCTCCCATCACAGCGCCTTCCGCTACCGCCACAGAAATGGCGGCGTTTAGCCCAACGTCGGCAGCTTCTTTAAGAGTTGCCCCGCGGAACACTACTGCAATGAGGCTCTCCCCAACGGCAAATAGCGCCCCGGCAGTTCCTCCGCCGACAATACGAC
>CAIMNN010000239.1 GCA_903842845.1 uncultured Acidobacteriaceae bacterium
CCATCCATGTCGTCCAATACATATTCTGGTATCGGAAAGGCCACAACGGTAGTCACGTCTTCGTCGCTGTAGTTGCGAAACTCGTAATCGACAATGACCTTGTCTGCGCTGATCTCGAGAACTTCCTTTGCCATCACGATGCGTGTCTCGCGGCCGAAGACGATAATGCCACCGGCGGGCTTGGATGCGGCTCCATCGTCGGCCTTCAAATTAAGACCGCCTGAAAATACAAGTGTCAAAAAGACTAATAAATATTTCATGACGGACATTCTTACATACTGACATCCAGCACTGAATTTTCACATCCACGTCAAAATACATCTCGCCTGTCGGGTTGATACTGGATATGTTGACCATGAGGTTTCTGATGCGCTTTTCGTTCGTTTCACTGCTTATTGTTTGCTCCGCTGTAACGCTGACTGCTCAAACACCTGCGCAGAAGCCGGCTGCGGCCCAGACCGGTGTTCATGCGACGTTGCCGAATGGCCGCAGCATTACACCCGAGGGGACGTGGGTGACGACTGCGCCCTTCCCTTTTGCACTGGCGCTGAAGCCGGACGGGACGGAGCTGACGGTTCCGGCGGTGGGCTGGCCTTTCTCGCTGAACGTTATCTCGCTGCCGACGTACGACAACCATGAGCAGTTCAGTGTGAAGCGTCTTCCGGCGCAGGTGGAGAACGACCCGAAGATAGAGGCGCATGCGGGGGTGGCGTACTCGCCCGATGGGCTGCTGCTGTACGAGACGACCGGCGACTCGGGGAAGGTGCGTGCATATTCGACGGCTGATTGGTCGGTGGTGCGTGAGGGCTCGCTGGATGGAGCGGTGGCGGACTTTGGCGTTGAAGGCGCGCCGAGCGAAAAATTTACGGACAGCTTTGCGTCGACACTGGCGCTGTCGCCCGATGGGCGGATGCTCTACGTGTTGGACCAGGCGAACTGGCGGGTGGTGATAGTGGACGCGGCGATATTGAAGCCGATAGCGAGTGTGCCGACTGGGAGTTATCCGTTTGGGATTGCGTTGTCGCCGGATGGAGGGCGGCTGTACATCACGAACACGGGATTGTTTGAGTACAAGCTCATCTCGAGCGTGAACCCGAAGGACCTGCTGGGGACGGGGTTGAAGTTCGCGCCGACGGGCTATCCGTCAAAGGCGACGCGCGAGGGGACGGTTGTTGAGGGGCACCAGGTTCCGGGGCTTGGCGATGAGAACTCGGTGAATGGAAGCTCGCTGTGGAGTTACGATGTGCGGACGCCTTCGCTGCCAGCGTTGCTGGGAAAGTTGCGGTTGGGCGCGGCGATCACGGAGAAGAGCGGCGCGACGGTTGGCGGCGCTGCGCCGACGGGCGTTGTGGCGACTGACAAAAAAGTTTATGTGACGCTGGCGCATCAGGATTCAGTGGTTGAGATTTCGGCCGATGGGCAGAGTGTGTTGCGTGAACTGCCGTTGACGCCGTTCAGTGGCGCGCGCTTTGAGGATGCGCAGGGGCACCCGCTGCGCGGAGTTGTGCCGAGTGGAATCACGACCGGCAACAACAAGCTGTACATCGCGGAGAGCGGAATTGACGCGGTTGCGGTTGTGGACCTGAGCACGTTCAAGGTTGCGGAGCATATTCCGGTGGGGTGGAATCCGACGGCTGTGTTGCTTGCGACCGAGGACAACGTTCTGTATGTGGTGAACACAAAGGGCAAGGGCACGGGGCCGAATGGCGGCAAAGCACATGACGCGAATGCGCCGACGTACATTGGAACGCTTGAGTTGGGCAGTGTGAGCGTGATTCATCTTGACGAGTTGGCAAAGCCGGAAGAGCTGACAGCGCGGGTTGTGGCGAACAACATGGCCGCGATAGACAAAGCCGACAAGTTGCCGCGGCTGAAGCATTGCTTTTACATCATCCGCGAGAACCGCACCTATGACGAGGTGCTGGGCGATGTGGCCGGGGCGAATGGCGATGCGACGCTGGCGCGGTATGGGCTTGACGGCTGGGCAGAGGAAG
>CAIMNN010000240.1 GCA_903842845.1 uncultured Acidobacteriaceae bacterium
CAACATGCCGAAGTAGGCCTCTGGCGAGCCGAGGCCGTAGATGCAACTGACTGAGCTGACGATGATTGCGTCGCGGCGTTCGAAGAGAGATCGCGTGGCGGAGAGGCGGAGCTTGTCGAGTTCTTCGTTTACGGTGGCTTCTTTTTCGATGTAGAGGTCGCCTGCGGGGATGTAGGCTTCGGGCTGGTAGTAGTCGTAGTAGGAGACGAAGTACTCGACGGCGTTCGAGGGGAAGAACTGCTTGAACTCCTGGTAGAGCTGGGCGGCAAGGGTCTTGTTGTGGGCGAGGATGAGGGCGGGGCGGTTGAGCTCCTCGATAACCTTGGCCATGGTGAAGGTTTTGCCGGAGCCGGTGACGCCGAGCAGGACCTGATGCTGCTCGCCCGCGCGGATACCTTCGACGAGCTCGTGGATGGCCCGGGGCTGGTCGCCTTGCGGTTTGTAGTTTGTGACCAGCTGGAAGTCCATGGGGAGATTATACCGCAAAGGCGAAGATTGAGCGAATATTTAACTTGATGCTGGGCCGTGCGTTTTGCGCAAGTGGGGCGAATTGTCGGGTACGAATTGCAAATTGAAATTAGGTAAAAAATCAGCCGACAGAGGCATGCGATCCGTTTTATACTGCGTTGCCAGCGCAAACAAAGAGTGTTGCGCAGGCAGCGGCAAGGTTGGCAATATCACGCGCATAAATCAGGAGGCCATAGTCCATGAAGATCAGCGATACGATTGAAACCGTACTCCGTCAAAAAGCAGTCAACAGGATCCTGTCTGTCTCACCCGGCCAGACGGTGCGCCAGGCGCTCGAACTGATGGCGGAGCACGACGTGGGTGCGTTGATGGTGATGGAGGACAATCGACTGGTCGGCATCCTCAGCGAGCGCGACTACGCGCGCAAAGGCATACTGAAGGGCCACCACTCGGAAGCGACGCTGGTGCGCGAGATCATGTCGAGCCATGTGTTCTCGACCACGGCGGACCACACGGTGGAAGACTGCATGAACCTGATGACACAAAAACATTTCCGCCACCTGCCCGTGGTGCGCGGTAACGAAATGGTCGGCATCATCTCCATCGGCGACCTGGTGAAGTGGGTTATCAAAGGACACGAACATACTATTGAGTCGTTGACGGAATATATCACTGGAAATTATCCGTCGTAAGAAACTCAAAATTTGACTCATGCAATCTCGAGCGGTCAGAGTGGCTGCCTATGCCATATGGTTTATTGATACATATGTTGCGTTATGCCATACTATAATAAGTGAAAGCCAAGCTCATTTTCGAGTGGCGCATTGATTACGAAGATGGCGGAATTGTCGAGATGGTTATCTGGAAGGTGCCGGTTCCAGTGCCGCCGACCTTGCATGGATTGAAATACTCGTTGTTCTATGGATACCCGGGCAAGCGACTGGTGGGATATGACAATGAGCGGGGCAAAGGCGATCACAGGCACATTCTGGATACTGAGTACAAGTACATATTCCTCAGTGTAGAGGTGCTGATGAAAGATTTCTGGAACGATGTGCGGAAGATGCGGGGTGGCAAATGAAGAAAATACATGTCAAAGTCGGCGGCAACATGGAGCAGGAAGCGTCCCAGGCTTTCATCGACGCGTGGCATCGCGCTGAAAAAGGTGATGAGTTCATCGAACGGCACATTGCATTTGAAAGCTGGGAGACATTAACGAAGGTGATGACTGGTAAGCGGCTTGCGTTGCTTGGGTACGTGCGGCACCATGAAGTCACCAGCATCCGTGCACTCTCAATTGCATTGGCGCGCGATTACAGTAATGTGCATGCCGATGTGCAGGCACTCATTAACGCTGGATTATTAGAAAACAAAGGCCAACTGCGCACACGCTGTGAACGGATAGAGACGAGCATCGTTCTCTGACAGTTGGCCTCATTATGGATTTAGCTGATTACTTTGCAGCCTTCACAACGTGCGGCTTGGTGCCGGTCCAGCACCAGGCGCGGATCAACCACTCGCCGGATTCGAGGTGGAGGACGAAGGCCATCTTGCCCGACTCGGTGATTGCCTTGCCCTTCTCCTTGTAGTTGTAGACAGTGGGGATGACGACGTAGGCGACGTCTCCCTCGATGTTGCTTACGAAGACAGAGCCATATTTGACGATGCCGTCGCTGACGCCGGTGGCGGTGGCGTGCTTGTCGTACTCGGCGGCCCAATCCTGCGGGGCGTGCGGGCCGACCCAGAGATGCGGTGCGAACTCGTCGATGATGGTGATGTCGCCGGCAGCGTATGCAGCAAAGGCGGATTTGGTGTCGCCGGTGTTGAAGCCGTCAATGAACTGCTTGATGTGCTTGGGCACGTCGACTGGCTTGGCGGCGTGTTTGGCCGTGGGTGCGGCGGCGAAGAGCGCAGGTGCGGCAAGTGCGCCCAAAATGAGCGTGAACAATAGCTTTTTCAAGTGAATCCTCCGGGGAATGGTGTGGATGCGAGGAGTAGAACGGCTGGCGGCCTGGTGAGTCAACAGATAAATGCGATGGGTATGAAGCTGCGCAATCATCGATGATTTCAGGGTATTTGGCGATGGGCTCGCAGAAGTGATTCTTATCACTGCCATTTCAGCGGCAGTGAAATCTACTGTGCTTATGCGGTGCTTGAGACTGTTTTTCCTACTCGCTCTCGCGCTCGCCACGCTATTTCCTTCCCCTGCGGCCAGCGCCAGCAATAAACCCAAAGACGGGGAATGCCTTTCCTGTCACTCGGATACATCACTAACCAAAGACGTGAACGGCAAGAGCGTATCGCTTACCGTTGACGGCAAAAAGTTTGGCCACTCCGTGCATGGCAGCGCGGGGTTGAGTTGCGTCGACTGCCATACGGACATCAAGGGTTCGCCGCATGAGCCGGTGAGCGCCAAGGTGAAATGCGCCACATGCCACAGCGATGAGCAGACGGCCTATGAGCACAGCCTGCACTCGAAGGACGGCAAGCCGGGAGCATCCGCTGCCACCTGCCTCGATTGCCACGGCGAGCCGCACTGGATAACGCCGTCGAGCGACCCGCAGTCCCCTGTTGCGCACAAAAATATTCCCGCCACCTGCGGACGCTGCCACGGGCAGAAGTTCCTGATGGAGTCGAATGGCCAGAGCGCGCAGCCTTTTGTGAGCTATCAGGATAGCGTGCACGGCAAAGCGAACACAGCGGGCGCATCGTCGGCTGCAGTTTGCACGGATTGCCACGGCGCGCACACCATTCTGCCGACCAGCGACAACTCGTCGCCTATCTACCGGACCAATGTTCCGCAGACCTGCGGCAAGTGCCACAGCGAGGTTCAGCAGGTCTACACGAAGAGCATCCACGGCCAGGCGATAGCGCGCGGCAACAATCTTGCGCCAACCTGCACGGATTGCCACGGCATCCACACCATCAAGTCGCATGTGGACCCGAACTCATCCGTCAGCGAGAAGAACCTTGCGCAGACCACCTGCGCTCGCTGCCATGAGGGCGTGCGGCTTTCGCAGGAGTTTGGCATCGCGGGCAACCGCGTTTCAACTTACCTGGACAGCTACCACGGACTTGCGAGCGAAGGCGGTTCGGCCGTTGTGGCCAACTGCGCAAGCTGCCACGGCGTGCACAATATTCTGCCGTCGACCGACCCGGCGTCGACCATCAACCACGCGAACCTGGACAAGACCTGCGGACAATGCCACAAGGG
>CAIMNN010000241.1 GCA_903842845.1 uncultured Acidobacteriaceae bacterium
CGGCGCACGAAGAACAATCCTGTGCTGATCGGCGAGCCCGGCGTTGGAAAAACAGCCATCGTCGAAGGGCTTGCGCGGCGCATCATCTCTGGCGATGTGCCGGAGGTGTTGCGCGACAAGCGCGTCATCTCGCTTGATCTGGGTTCGATGCTTGCGGGCGCAAAATATCGCGGCGAGTTTGAAGACCGGCTGAAAGCTGTGCTCAAGGATATTGACGAGTCGAACGGGCAAATAATCCTGTTCATCGACGAGCTGCATACGCTTGTCGGCGCTGGCGCGGCTGAAGGCGCGATCGACGCGAGCAACATGTTGAAGCCTGCGCTTGCGCGCGGTGAACTGCGGGCCATCGGCGCAACCACGCTGAATGAGTACCGCAAGTACATCGAGAAGGACGCGGCGCTGGAGCGGCGTTTCCAGATCGTATACGTCGGCGAGCCGAACGTCGAAGACACGATCGCCATCCTGCGCGGACTGAAGGAGCGTTACGAGGCGCACCACAATGTGCGCATCAAGGATGCGGCGATCATTGCCGCGGCGACTCTCTCGCATCGTTATATCAGCGACCGGTTCTTGCCGGACAAGGCCATCGACCTGGTCGATGAAGCGGCGGCATCGCTGGCAATTCAGATCGGCTCGGTTCCGACGGAGCTCGACCAGTTGGAGCGCGAGGCGACATCGCTCGAAATTGAGCGAGCTGCGCTGAAGCGCGAGACGGACGAGAACAGCAAGGAGCGCATGGCCGTGCTTGATGCGGAGTTGGCCGGGCTACGCGAGAAGACGACTGCGCTGCGTGCGCGCTGGACCGAAGAACGCGGTGCGATAACGCGTATCAGCGAGCTGAAGAAAAAAATCGAGGCGTTGCGATTTGAATCAGAAGAGCAGACGCGCAAAGGCGCGCTCGACCGTGCTGCGCAGATCCAGTATGGCGAGATGCCGAAGCTTGAAGCCGAGTTGAAGAAGCTGAACGCGATCCAGGACGGCAGCGGCACCAGCGAGCGCATGTTGAAGGAAGAGGTTGACGAAGAGGACATCGCCAAGATCGTCAGCAAGTGGACGGGGATTCCTGTCTCGCGCATGTTGGAAGGCGAGGTAAAAAAGCTCGTGGAGATGGAGAAGCGCCTGAGCGAGCGCGTGGTCGGGCAGGATGCTGCGCTGACTGTGGTCGCGAATGCGATTCGCCGTTCGCGCGCGGGGTTGAGCGACCCGAAGCGGCCGATTGGGAGTTTTCTTTTCCTCGGGCCGACAGGCGTGGGCAAGACGGAGACGGCGCGCGCGCTGGCGGAGTTCTTGTTCGACGACGAGCACTCGATGATACGCATTGACATGAGCGAGTACATGGAGAAGCACGCGGTTGCTCGGTTGATCGGCGCGCCGCCGGGATACGTGGGTTATGACGAGGGTGGGCAACTGACCGAAGCCGTGCGTCGCCGTCCTTATGCGGTGATTCTTTTCGACGAAATTGAGAAGGCGCATCCTGATGTCTTCAACGTTCTGTTGCAGGTGATGGACGACGGGCGTCTAACAGACTCGAAGGGACGCACGGTTGACTTCAAGAACACGGTGCTCATTATGACGTCCAATTTGGGTGCGGCGTTCTTGAATGCTGACGCGCTCAAGAGCGAACATGATTTTGAACTGGCGCGCGAATCGGTGATGCACGTTTTGCGCGAGCACTTCAGGCCGGAATTTTTGAACCGCGTCGACGACACGGTGATCTTCCGTCCGCTGGGCAACGCGCAGTTGAGCGCCATCCTCGACCTGCGGCTCGACGACCTGCGCAAGCTGCTTGAGGACCGGCAGATATCGCTGGAGCTGACCGAGCCTGCGCGGCAGTTGATTCTTGCGTCGGGCTCGGACATTGCGTACGGCGCGCGGCCATTGAAGCGTGCGTTGCAGCGGATGGTGCAGGACCCGCTGGCCATCAAGATTCTCAACGGCGATGTGCTGCACGGCGCGCATGTGAGGATCGACGTGGACCGCAACTCGAATGTGTTGCGTTTTGAACCGATGGGCCGCGAAGCGATGGCCTGATAGTTGATGTGAAGCCTCCTGCCGCCGTTGAATAAACGGCGGCATTATTTTGCGCGGTAGAATGAAAGTATCCCCACGAGGCGAGCACACAAAATGAAATTGAATATCCCAGTCGGCGATTTCGGCGCCTACCTTTTTGATTGCGACGGTACCATCGTCGATTCGATGCCGCTGCACTTTATTGCCTGGACGCGCGCGTTTGCCGAAGAGGGTTGTCCGTTCCCGGAAGACAAATTTTATGCGTGGGGCGGAGTGCCGTCACGGATGATCGTTGCACGGCTCAACGAGGAGCATGGGTTGAAGATGGACCCGGAGACTGTCGCGAAGCGCAAGGAAGGCTACTATTATGCGAGCCTGAATGAGCTTCAGCCGATACACATGGTCATTGAGGTTATCGATGCCGCATATGGGAAGATTCCATTTGCGGTGGTTTCGGGCGGCACGCAGGAGAGCGTGAATAATTCGCTGACGCAGTTGGGGCTCGGCGACAAGTTCCCAGTGCGCGTTTGCGCAGAGGATTACAGGCATCACAAGCCGGACCCGGAGTGTTTTTTAAAAGCGGCCGCACTGCTCGGCGTTGAGCCTTCGCGGTGCTTGGTCTTTGAAGATACGGACATCGGCGTCGAAGCGGCGAAGGCTGCGGGAATGCAGTGGGTCCGCGTGCCTGCGCCGTGGGAGCGTAAAACTAATTAGCTCGTGTGGTCGACGATGATCTTCCAGCCGTCCTTCGTCTTGTGCCAGATGAGCGAGTAGTAACCATCATCCTTTTTTGATGCGCCGTGGACATTGCGATCCAGGTGGAAGTGGCCGTACATCACCGCGTACTCGACCCTGTTGTCGGATGCAGGCAGCAGGCGCACTTCGATCTGACTGAAGGTCAGCGTACCCATCTCTTCTTTTGAGGCGAAGGATTTTTTGTAGCTCTCAAGAATGGCTTGGTAGCCATAGGTGTTTTTGTTGCCGACAAAGGTGGTCTGCGGTGAGTCTTCGTAGCCGGTCATGAATGCGGCGAGGTCGCCGCGGTTCCACGCAGCGGCCTGATCATCCATCACCTTGCGGATGGCGGATTCATCAGCGGATTGCGCGGCGGCGGTGAGCGTGAGACAAATTACGGCGATAGCCAGGAATAACTTTCTCATCAGAACATCCTCCGAGTTTAATCCTACAATCCACCCTGTGAGTTGTGTTCACGCAACCAACCCTGCGGGTGTATCGTCCTAATTGTTATGAGCACGCATCCAATTCCGCAGCCCGCGCCGGAGTCCGAAGAGGTTTATCGTCGCTGGATACAGTTTCTCGATGAGGAGTTCACGCGCCACCATTCGGCCGAGCGTCGTGCGGAGATTGTGCGTGACCAGTTATTCCAGATCTATCTGGGCCGTCCGCATGGCGGCAAGCTCAACCTGAACCTGACGAGCGAGCTGCCCGGCAATGTGCTGGCGCTATCGCTGGACCCGGCGAACGTCACGCTTGAGGCTGAATATTTTCCTGACACAGACCAGGCGCTCTTTGCGCAGCGCAAGCCGCTGCTGTGGTTCTGGCAGATGTTTGACCGCTCGTCGATAGGGTTGAACCACTGGCTGGGGCTGCGTTTTCGGGCGATGCTGGGGCGGCATCTGTTTGCGTCGATAGGAACCGGTGTGCGCATCTTTCACGGCGTCGATCTGACCTTTGGGTACAACCTGCACATTGAAGACGGCGTTACAATTCGCCAACGCGTGTTGTTGAACGACCGCGGCGGAATTCGCATTGGCCGTGAGTCGGTGATAGGCAGCTATGCGCGCGTCTACTCGCACTCGCATGGGGCGCGGAACTTTGATGAAGTAACGATGACGGCGACGGTGATCGGTGCGCGCGCGCGAATAGCGAGCCACGCCATTGTGCTGGGCGGTACGTCGATCGCCGAGGGCGAAGTTGTGGGCAGCTTCCCTGGGCAGGGTCGTTGATTTATTTGCTGAGCGTGGTCGGCGCGTGCACGACGTATTTATCGAGATAGTCGTGCAGCAACTGGCGGTGCTCCTTGCGGTAGGCGTCGTAATCCTGCGCGATGCCATTGTCGGCGGCGCTGATGAGGATCCAGCATTCCAGCACGCCGGCGTCGTGGAGCATAACGAGGTTGCGCAGGCTTTCATCGTATTTCTCCGGCTTGACCTTTAGCTCACGCGCAATGGTTGCAACTGAACTCAAAGCACTGCTTTCTTCCTTGAGCGAGTGACGATATTCCTTTTCGTCCGGATGGTCTTTGCTGAATTGATCGTTGCGGTAATTGGCCCGCGACAGCGCATAGCCGAGCCAGGCCGGTGCGCCTGGGTTCTTTTTGCTATCGATGGTGTTGGGGTCGATGGTGATATTGATGTTCTTCGGATTTTTGGGGTCAACAGTTGGCCCGGCAGGTCTGTCAATCTTCGGTGCGAGGACAATGGCGCTTTCTCGATGTGCCCACTGCTGAATACCCTGCCAGGCGAGGCGGTTGTAAGGCTCGGCGATGATGGCCTGGATGAACTTCTCACGTGCGCCCATCGGGTCGCTGCCGTCGCGCAGAATTGCATCGCCCCAGTAACGGTAGGCGGTCTCGCGGTTGGGGTCGATAGAGTTGGCGCGGGCAAACCACTTGGATGCAGTTGAGAGATCGTGCATGTTGAATGCGGCATCGCCTGCATAAAGCGCGGCTTCATAGAGCCTGGGGTCTGCCTCGGCGGCGGCGACATATTTATTGAATGCGGCCTTGTAATCTCCGGCGGCAAAGGCTTTCTCGCCTTCACTGAAAAGGTCGCTCGCTATGCTGCTATCTCCATGGCGTGAAGTGTTATTCGGGTCGGAGTCGGCTAGCATCTGGATGTACACGGTTGTTTCACCGAGCGCGACGGCCTTCCTGGCGTAATCGCGCGCGAGTGTTTGATAGCGGATGAGCTCGTCCTTCTGCGTTTTTTCATTCATCTGCATCGCCTTGGCCAGGTAGCAATCGGCAAGACGGCGCACGTATAGCAACTCATTGGGATTGTCTTTGGCGAGCTGCTCGTAGAGCGGCAGAGCCTCCAAACGCTTGCTGGCTGAGTAGAGCTGATCGGCTTCCTTGGAGCGGTCCTGCTGAGCGAAGGCGGCCACTGTGAAGACGAGTACAAGAAATAGTGCAAGATACCTGCGCATAACTCCCCCAGAGATGAAATAAATTGCGGACCCGGTGGAAAGTCCAATGTATCTCTTTAGACCGCGGAATGGTGTGAATTGTTCCCGGTTGGCACAAACATTTTGAGGTTCGTTCACGCCGACCCCTGCATGGTACTCTGAGTTTCAAAGCAGGGGCGGAGCGCATGGTTTCCTTTCAGTTTCTTGTAGCTATTTACCAATTTGTCATCCTCATCTTTTCGCTGTGCGTGCATGAGAGCGCACACGCGTGGATGGCCTCGCGGCTGGGCGACCAGACGGCGCGGCTGCAAGGGCGCATCACGCTCAATCCCGCATACCATGTAGACCCGATAGGCACGCTGCTGTTTCCGGCGCTTGGGATATTCGGGCCGTTCATCGGGCTCGGCGGCATGGGGAGATTTTTGATCGGCTGGGCGAAGCCGGTTCCGGTGAACACGCGAAACTTCCGCAAGATTGTGCGCGATGACAATCTGACGACTATGGCCGGGCCTGCATCGAACCTGCTGATAGCGCTGCTATCGTTCGCTGGCTTGCTGGCTATCATCCACGCTGTGCCGAGCGGAAGAGAGCTTGTGATCAACGCTTTTGTGGGCGGCGAGGTCAACATGAGCGAGCAGCCGGTGCTCAACACAACCATCCTGATGCTGACGCTCTCCATCTTCATCAATCTCTCGTTGTGCCTGTTCAATCTGATACCGGTGCCGCCGCTCGATGGCAGCCACGTCTTCCGGAATATGCTGCCATACCAGGCGGTGCAGACTTACGACCGTATACCGTTCTTCGCCAGCTTGCTCATTCTTTTAATCCTGGGCAGGCCGGTGGTGCGCTTTTTGATGATGCTGGTGATGACGCCCATCTTCTGGGGTATTCAGCATCTTTAAGGTGCAGCGGTTTTTGCGGTGTTCTCAACAGCCCACAATGCCGCAAAAACCATTAAAGATC
>CAIMNN010000242.1 GCA_903842845.1 uncultured Acidobacteriaceae bacterium
CCCAACGCCGACGCCATCAAAGCCCGCGTCGCCGCGCTCTCAAAATCCGCGCCTATCATCCTCTACTGCGGATGCTGCCCCTGGGGACGCTGCCCCAACGTCGGACCCGCCTACTCCGCGCTCGTCGCTCTCGGCTTCACCAACGTCAAAGTCCTTTACCTCGCGAACGACTTCGGCACCGACTGGGCCGACAAAGGCTACCCCGTTGCGCATTGATTTGATCGCCGCGCTCCTGCTCTGCGCCGCATCACTCACCATCGCGGCGCAAGAACCCGCGCACTCCGTGCAAAAAAATCTCCTCAATCATCCCGCGCCACCACTCCACCGCACTGCACTCGACCACCGCACCATCGACATCTCCACTCTCAAAGGCCGAGTCGTACTGCTCAACTTCTGGGCATCCTGGTGCGGCCCTTGCATCAAAGAGATGCCTCTCTTCGACCAGTGGCCCGCGCGCTACGGCGATTCAAATCTCTCCATCATCGGCATCTCCATCGACGACTCCTCCACCGACGCCCTCACCGCCGCCACCAAAATGCACATCCACTACCCCATCGCCATGGGTGACGCAAAACTCGGCACCAGCTATGGCGGAATCCTCGGCGTCCCCATCACCTACCTCATCGACCGCCACGGAATCATCCGCGCACGCTTCGAAGGCGAAACCGACCCCGCCCTCATCGAAGCCCGCATCCAGTCCTTGCTTAAGCCCTGATTAAAAGAACCGCCCCGGATGTTAGCATTGCCTTTTATTCCCGGGTGGAGTTTCCACGTGCGCCGATTCATTCTCTGCCTCTCATTCCTCACCATCTCCGCAACAACTCATCTCCACGCGCAATCCACCGCACCCGACCTCACCAACTACAACTTCACTTCCGACAGCACCGCCCGCCTCCACCAGCAAGGCCGCTGGCTCCGCGATTCTCAAAACCGTTACGTCCTTCTCCGCGGAGTCAACTTCGGCGCGCGCAACAAACTCGCGCCCTACATCCCCATCATGCCGCTCAACGTCGCCACACTCAACCCCGTGCAATTCCACGCCGAGCTCGCCGCCGCGCAACCGCAGCTTGACCTCCTCCACACCATGGGCGTCAACGTGGTTCGCCTCCCCATCCTCTGGAAGGCCCTCGAACCCACACCCAACCCCGACCTTTCTCAGCTCACGCCCGAAGCTGCGCTCTATCTCAACTACGTCAAGCAGATCATCGCCGCGCTCCGCGCCCAGGGCATCTACGTCATCATTGATTTTCACCAGGACATCGTCAGCGATGTGTACGGCGGCGATGGCTTCCCTGACTGGGCTCTGCAATCGCACATCCAGAACTCGCAATCCACCATCATCTTCGACAAACGCTGGGGCACAAATTACTTCAGCGAGCCCTGGTACGTCCGCCTCATCACTCACAGTTCAAAGTACAGCCGCCAGGTCCGCAGCTCCTTGCGCGCCTTCTGGCTCGGCCAGCAACCAACTCCGCCGCTCGCGCAAGACCCGCAAACGCATCTCGTCAAAACCATCGGCCTCGCCGCTCGCTTCCTCTCAACGCCCGAGCCCGGCGAGACAACCTCCTCAATCCTCGGCTACGAACCATTCAACGAGCCCGCGCAAGCCGGCCTCAACAAACGCGACTTCGAGCAGCGCCTCCTCCCCGCCTTCTACCATCGCGTTGAAACCGAGCTCGCAAATTCCTCCCCCACCGCACTCGTCTTCATCGAGCCGCGCATGGACTGGACCGTCTACGAAGCGCTCGG
>CAIMNN010000243.1 GCA_903842845.1 uncultured Acidobacteriaceae bacterium
ATGCTTCCGCAAGTTGCGGTAATCACCATGCACCGGAATAAAGAACTTCGGCCTGACAAGATTGATGAGCAACCGCTGTTCTTCCTGGCTGCCGTGTCCGCTGACGTGTATCAGCCCGTTCGAGCCGTCGTCATAAATTACATTGGCTTCGCGCCGGTACAAATGGTCGATGACGCGGAAAATACTTTTTTCATTGCCCGGGATCACGCGCGAACTCAACAACACTGTGTCGCCCGGCAAAATCTTTGCGTGCTTGTGATTGTCCACCGCAGCGCGGCTCAGCGCGCTCATCGGCTCGCCCTGCGTGCCGCTGATGAGTATCAGCAACTGCTCCGGCGAAAAATCTCGCATCTGTCCGGGATTGATGATCAGCCCCGGCGGAATATCCAGGTATCCAAGGTCCTGCGCGATCTCAGAGCTCTCCATCATCGAGCGGCCCATGATCGCAACCTTGCGTCCATGCTTGCGCGCCAGCTCCAGCGCAATTCGAATTCTGTAAATCGACGACGAGAAGCAGCTGAAGAAAAGTTTCCGCTTCGTGCGTGCAAAAATCTCATCCAGCCGCGGAATCACCGCAAGCTCGCTGGGCGTGTAGCCCGGCCGCTCCGCATTGGTCGAGTCCTGCAACAACGCCAGCACGCCGCGCTTGCCGTACTCGGCAAAGGTGTGCAGGTCAAACGACTTCCCGTCCAACGGCGACAGGTCTATCTTGAAATCGCCAGTGTGAATGACAACGCCAACCGGTGTATCCACCGCCAACGCAACGCAATCGACAAGTGAATGCGTGACGCGTATCGGCTCGATCGTGAACGGCCCGATCTTGAACTTGTGCTTCGGCTCAATCTCAATCAGTTCAATATCGTCCAGCATCTCGTGCTCTTCGAGCTTGCCTTCAACATAGGCCAAAGTGAACTCGGTCGCGTATACCGGAACCTTCAGCTCGCTCAGTATCCACGGCAGCCCGCCGATGTGGTCCTCGTGCCCGTGCGTCAAAATGATGGCGCGCACATGCTGCTTGTTTTCGATGAGGTAGGTGATGTCGGGTACAACAATATCAACGCCCAGCAGCTCCGACTCGGGGAACATCAATCCAGCGTCAATGACAATAATGTCGTCTTCCCAGCGTAGCGCAAGGCAGTTCATGCCAAACTCGCCCAGTCCGCCGAGGGGGATAATCTTCAGTTTTTTCGTTTGCA
The DNA here is from genome assembly GCA_903842845.1 of uncultured Acidobacteriaceae bacterium. Taxonomy (GTDB): domain Bacteria; phylum Acidobacteriota; class Terriglobia; order Terriglobales; family Acidobacteriaceae; genus CAIMNN01. Next base: position 1,197 of record CAIMNN010000243.1, read on the forward strand.
TCGTTACTCTTATGTTAACACCTTTACACTTTTGCCGCGCCGCATCACGCCACTGCCGCCCCCTTGAGCTTCTTGCGTTGGCGCCCGAAGTACGCCCCGCGCACGGTCTTGAAGACCCCCGTCAAAAAGAACACAAACCCAGCCATGCCCGCATGTGCGCCATTCATGCCCATCGCTATCACTGCGCAGAGCAACCCGATAAACGCATCGCCCGCCGCGTCGACCATCGACTCGACCGTCAGCAACCGCTCCAACGCGTTGAGCCCCAGCGCCTCGCGCTTGCCCCACGCACGCAGATAAAAAAATACAAACAGCAAAAACACAGCCGCGTAACCCAGGCCGTACATCATCATCAGTTGCGCCACCTGGTGCTGCGATGAGAAGACCTCTCGCCCGCCCGCAACAAACGATTGCGTAAACTGCCCGGTGGATACGGTTGCCAGAAACTTCATCGGATAAACGAAGAACAGAATGACAAACAGCAGTAGCGCGTTCAATGCAATGTTGGGCTGGTCTTCAATTCCATAACGCCGGAAATATGCATAGTGCTTGTGCCATACCCAGATGAGAAATGTAAAACAGAGCGCAAATGCGATGAAGCCGGTCAACGCCTCGGTCAGCTCGTCAAACGTTTTCGGCACTTCCAGCGACACTATCAGCAACGTGAGCGCAAAACCAAAAACCACATCACTGAACGCGTCCAACCGCGTCATATGCGTACAACGCAACCGGAAACCTTCGCTGTCTGTCTTCCATTCCTGTTTCATGCCGTTCCTCGTCATGCAAATTCAGTAACTCAGTAACTTAGTAACTCAGTAACTATCTTAAAAGCTCTTCCAACGTCGCGCTCAGCTCCGTCCTCTCGTCGCGATACTTCACAATCACCGGCGCGTACAAGCTCAACCCCCACGCACGGCTAATCTCGTGTCCCTTTTCCTTATGAATAGCCCGCGCTCCCGGCACCACAACCGCGCCTTCGGGAATTATCAGCGGCCGCTCCGCCGTCGCGCGCAGCACTTCGCCCTTCACCAGATCAAAAACCGCAGTCCCGCGCGTCAGAATCGTCCCCGCCGCCAGCACCGCGCCCTTGCGCACGATAGTTCCTTCATACACGCCGCAGTTGCCGCCCACCAGCGCGTCGTCCTCGATGATCACCGGGCTCGCGTTCACCGGCTCCAGCACTCCGCCTATCTGCGCCGCCGCGCTCAGGTGCACGCGCTTGCCCACCTGCGCGCACGAGCCCACCAGCGCATGCGAATCCACCATCGTTCCCTCATCCACATACGCGCCCACGTTGATGTACATCGGTGGCATGCAAACAACTCCGCGCGCCACAAACGCGCCTGTCCGCACCGTTGACCCGCCCGGCACAATGCGCACGCCATCACCCGCGCCAAACTTCCGCGCCGGGTAAGTGTCTTTGTCAATGAAACTGAATCCGCTCGCCGGCTGCTCCACCATCGCGCCGATGCGGAAGCCCAGTAGAATTCCGCGCTTCACCCAGGCGTTCACGCGCCAGCCCGTGGGTGTACCTGCGTCTGGCTCAGCCGAGCGCAACTCGCCCGACTCCAGCGCCGCTCTCAGCTCATAAAACGCCGCCAGCGCGTCCTTGTCGCCAACCGCCGCCGGCCCACTCGCAAAGTGCCCTTCAATCCGCTCTTCTAACTCGGAGATGTTCATATGTCTCCGAGTGTACCAATTTCTTCTGCGGAAGTTGAGCCTCTTGCGGCATCTGGAGCAAT
>CAIMNN010000244.1 GCA_903842845.1 uncultured Acidobacteriaceae bacterium
CACCATCGCCGTGATGCAGAAGTTTCAGGCCGACAACAACTGGCAAACCAAGTTGATGCCCGACGCGCGCGCGCTGATGAAGCTCGGCCTTGGGCCTGATTACTCTGACGCCATCAACGCCAAAGGCTCAAGCTTTGAGGTGCCGACGGCGCAGCAGCCCACGGCTACTCCGCTGACATCGGGATTTGTTGATGCTTCGGGTGTGAAGCAGTAAATATTAAAACTTTTCCTGCTGCAATAAATCTTCTATTGTCTCTCTGCGACGAATCAACTTAGCGCTCTTGCCCTGCACCAGCACCTCCGCCGACTTCATGCGCGTGTTGTAATTCGAGGCCTGGCTCATTCCGTATGCGCCGGCGTCTAGGATTGCGAGCAGGTCGCCGAGCTCGACGCGAGGGAGCTTGCGGTCGCGCGCGAAGAAATCTCCGGTCTCACAGACAGGGCCAACGATGTCGACGGTCATGGTGCGGCCTTTGCGTGGCGTGACGGGGATGATTTCGTGATGGGCCTGGTAGAGCGCGGGGCGGATGAGGTCGTTCATGGCGGCGTCGGCGATAATGAAGGTTTTTTTGCCGTTCTTTTTGATGTAGAGAACGCGCGCGAGGAGAGCGCCGGCCTGTGCGACGATGAAGCGGCCGGGCTCGATGATGAGCTTGCCGTCGAAGTTGGCAAGGGATTTTTTCAGCGCTGATGCATACTCGCGGACCTTCGCCGCGGGGTTGAAATTGCCGGCGTGGTAATCGATGCCGAGTCCGCCGCCGGCGTCGATTGCGCGCAACGTGATTCCGTTTTGCTTCAACTGATTGACGAGTTCAACGGCGCGGCTGACCGCATCGCCGAAGGGCGAGGCGGAGCGAATCTGCGAGCCGATGTGGACGCTGATGCCGTAGGGTTCTAGCCATTTTTTCTTCGCCGCGCGCAGATAGAGTTCGCGAGCCTTGCGAATGTCGACGCCGAACTTGTGCTCGCGCAGGCCGGTTGAGATGTATGGATGGGTTTCCGCAAAGACGTCGGGGTTTACGCGCAGCGCAAATCGGGCGCGTTGCTTTTTGCGGTCGGCGCGGGCGGCGAGGAGTTCCAGCTCGGCTTCGCTTTCGACGTTGAACTGGTGAATGTTGGCGTCGAGAGCGAGGTCGATCTCTGGGGCGGTTTTGCCTACGCCGGAGAAGACGACGCGGTTGGCGGCATCGGGCGCGGCAGCGAGAATGCGCTGCAACTCACCGCCGGAGACAATATCAAAACCTGCGCCGGCCTTTGCGAGGAGCTTGATGATACCGAGGGTTGAGTTGGCTTTGACCGCGTAGCAGATGAGGTGGTCGCGGCCACTGAGCGCGGATTGAAAAAGCTGAAAGCGCTCGAGTATCTGGTCGCCGGAGTAGACGTAGAGCGGCGTGCCGAAGCGAGCCGCAAGCTGCTCGAGCGCAACTTCTCCGCAGTGCAGAGAGCCGTCAACTGAGTGATGGAACGGGCGCGCTGATGATTTTTCTTTTGCCAAGGGTTGTGTCAATGCTCCGGGCCTTTGAGGTTCTTATTAGCCTAGCAGACGTTCAGAGCTTGTCGAGCCATTTGCGCAAGTGTGCAGCGACGGCCGTGGGTTGCTCACATGCGGAGAAGTGTCCGGTTTCGGGCAACAGATGAAATTCGCAACCGCCGTGTGCGGCCTTGAAGGCTTCCATCTCGGCGGCTGTGCAGACAGCGTCTTCGGCTCCGGCGATTGCGAGTACCGGCTTGTTGATGGTCGAGACGGTGGCGAGGGAATCCGGCCTAAGCCCAAGGCCTGCTTGCACGGCCATTGCGGCTTTTTGCGTCAGCGAGGCCATGATGCGGAGTTTGCCGTAGAGTTCGGGGTCGCGCTTCTGGCTGGTTGCGCCCGTGAGACCTTTGACAAGACCGTCGAGCACGGTCTCCGCGCCTTCGGTGATGATGCGGGCGATGGTTTCTTTGCGCTTCTCGCGACCGGCCTCAGTATCGCCCTGCGCTTTGGAGCAGACGAAGGCCAGGGCATCCATGCGCTCGGGTGCGCGCCGCCAGAGTTCGAGGAGCAGGTAGCCGCCGATGGAGCAGCCGACGAACGCCGCGCGTTCAATTTTCAAATTGTCGAGGAGGAGCAAAACGTCTTCGGCCATCTGGCCGAGTGTGAGGTCGGCAACACCGGGCGCAAATCCGCCGATGTGCAGATGCTCGGCCGTCGCAACGCCTTCAAGCTCTGAGCCGCCATGACCGCGCAGGTCTAGTGCGATGGAGCGATGATGCGGGAGCTCGGCGATGACGGGAAGCCAATAAGCGTGGCTCAGCGGTGTGGGGTGGAGGAAGACAACTGGACGGAGCGAGTTTGAGCCCGAGCCGCCATCAAAATAGTTGAGCCGTGCGCCGCGCGAGAGGAAGTGGTGATTCATGCATCCAATTTACAACGTAGTGGTTGCGGCAGGCTGAGCTGATTGAGGCATCGGCGGCGGCTGCTGAGACATGTTCTCCGGGGCCTCGTCCGGTATGCCGATCCACGCGGCAAGATAGGCAATGCCCGCGTAGCCGCTGGTGAGGATTAGAGCGACGACGGCGAGAATGCGGATGACGGCAACATCCCATCCGTTGGCCTGGGCGAGACCGAGGCAAACGCCGGCAACCTGACGACCGTGGCGAGGACGAACCAGCGGGCGGCCCGGAGTGGGTGCGGACACCTGCACGGTGCTTCCGCAGTTTGAGCAAAACCTTGCGCTGTTCGGTAAACCTGAGCCGCATTGTGTACAAAAGATAGCCATAACTGAACCTCCAACTTGTCACTGATTGGTACGCGCGCTTGGTGGAGTTAGTTCCCTGCCTGCTTTTCCTTATAAGGCTTGTGGATGTATTGCCGCGCCAGATCGCCTTGGGTTGTGTCAGCTCCGGCGTCGATTGCCATTTGGTAATCCTGTACCGCTTGCTTGCGCTCGCCGTTTACGTCGCGGCACATTCCGGCGGAGACGAGGGTGCGGCGTTTGAGCTCAGCGCCGACGGTGGGGGCCAGCGCGGCTTTTTCATAGGCTTCTGCGGCTTCGGCAAAATGGCGCTGGCCACGGAGGCTGTCGCCGAGGCCGAAGTAGGCGAGGTCGAGGTGCGGCTCAAAGAAATAGCCGGGTGTTTCAGCCTGCTTCAAAAGCTCGCGGTAAACGGCGACCGCGCTCATGCCTTCGCCGGCATCCTTGCGCAGGTTGGCTTCTTCCAGGCAAAAAAGAAAATCGTGCGGGTAGCGCTGCTTCATCTGTTGCACTATCTGAATGGCCTGCTGGTACTTCGCCTCGCGGCGGAGGAAGAGAGCGATAGCGGTCTTGGCTTCAATGGCAGTGATGGTGCCGCGTTCGCCGTCGTCGCGGAGGAGGGCGAGGCCTTTATCCTTCGAGCCGGTCATGCCGAAGAATCCGATCATGACTTTGAACTCCCAGGGCAGCGCGCCAACTACATACTCGTAGACGCCGTAGACGAGCTTTGCATCGGCGTAGTCGGGGTCGAGTTCGAGGACGTGTTTGCAATCATCCTTGGCCTGAATGGCGAGGTGCATGCCGGCCATAAAGCTGCGCTCGACCATGGCTAGATAGACGGCCTTGAGGCTGCGGGTGAAGCCACGGGCGAAGAGCGCGTCCGTATCGTTGGGATTTACGGCGAGGCGCTGGTCGGCTTGGCTGACGGCCTCATCGGCGAGCGCGAAGATGCGGTCGCGGGTCTGCGGGTCTTCAGTCGACGGATGCTTGCCAGTGAGGAAACCATCGTTGGCGTAGAAGGTAGTGTCTAGCAGGTCAAGGCGGTAGAGTTCGCGGAAGATCATTCCATCGAGCAACAGGGCGGTTGCGCCGGGGTCGCCTGGGTGCGCACGGTGAAGCTCTTCAAAGCGCTCCACTGCGCCATCGTAGTCAAGTTCGTACATGTGTTCGAAGGCGACGCGGACGAGCGGCTCGTGATTGATGGGATTTGTGTGTGCAGTGGATTGGCAGGATGCGGTCGAGTGGGTGAGCGCGAGCACAAAAAGAAAAACGCCGAGCCATCTGGTCACAATCAAAGCGTGGCTATACCGGATGGGCTTCATGAGTCCATTGTACGGAAAATCTGCTGCCATTATTTAAACAACGGTCAAATCCGCGGCCGGCGGAATTAAACTAACAACGATGAAGCCAAACGAGAATAAGACGGCACGCGACAAGTTGATCGTCGCGCTTGATGTGGCGGATGCCGCGTCAGCGCTGGCGTTGGTCGATAGGCTCGAGGGCTCGGTGCGCTGGTTCAAGGTGGGGCTTGAGCTGTACATCGCCGCGGGGCCGACAATAGTTGAGACGCTGCGCAAGCGCGGGCACTCGGTATTTCTGGATCTGAAGCTGCACGATATTCCGAACACGGTTGCTGGAGCCGTGCGGTCAGCGGCATCGCTGGGTGTTGAGCTGTTAACGATTCACGCATTGGGCGGGCGGGCGATGATGAGCGCGGCGCAGGAAGCGCTGGCAGGCGTGGCTACTCCGCCGCGACTGCTTGCAGTGACGGTGTTGACCAGCATGGACTCGGCGCAGTTAGCGGCGATTGGCGTTACGCGCGAGCCAGCGCAGCAGGTTGAGTTGCTGGCGCGACTTGGGTTGGCAGCGGGAATCAACGGATTTGTGTGCTCGGCTGAGGAAGTCGCGCATCTGCGAGCGATTACCGGGCCGGATGGCGTCCTGGTCACGCCTGGGATTCGTCCAGCGGGCAGCGCGATTGGCGATCAAAAGCGTGTAGCTGGCCCGGCTGAGGCTCTGCGGCGCGGTGCGAGCTATCTGGTTATTGGAAGGCCGATCACGCAGGCGGCGAGTCCGGCGCAGGCGGTTGCGGAGATACTCAAAGAAATGGCAGAGGCTTGATGTCTTAATCTCAGAACGATAAAAAACCCGGCGCTTGGCCGGGTTTTCATTTTGTGCGAAGTTTGAAGCTCTAGAGCTTCTCGTAAAAATCGCAGGCTGAGCAGGAGATGTAAACCCCGCCCGGGACGCCGCGCTCGCGGTCCTTGACGCGCTTCACAATGCGTGTCGGTTTGCTGCACTTGGGGCAGTCCGTGGACTTCGAGGTGTCCATAACCTTTTCACGGTTGGCAATCTTAGCAATCTTGGCCATTGGGCTGGTGGTTCTCCTTCAATTGATTGTCTCTGCTCGCACGGCGCAAAAAAAAGACCGCGGCTTCAACGGCGCGGCTCCGGGACAAAGCTCCTCGGCTCGCTATTTCTATTTTACAACAAGCAAACTTGGTATGAGCACCGGCAGTGCTCGACGCGTCTTACAAATACAGTATTCTGGTAGTGACGGAACTCGCACAAACCAAATCGCATGAGGTTCACTTTGAGCATTACATCCCTCCGCACTCTTCTCGCCCTGGCTTCCCTCTTCACCGTCGCCACGCTGGCCGCGCAAAACGGCACACAGGTGCTGGACTCTTCCGCGCTCAAGCCGCCAGCTGGCGCGCGTGTTGCCATTGTTGAGTTTTACGACCTGGAATGCCCTGCCTGTGCGCACGCCAACCCGACCATTGTTTCGGCTGCGCAAAAGTACAAGATTCCGCTGGTGCGTCATGACTTCGTCATCCCCGGCCACCAGTGGAGCCCGACGGCAGCGCTCAACGCGCGCTGGTTTGACAGCAAGAGCAAGGCGCTTGGCGACGAGTACCGCGACCAGGTATTTGCGAACCAGAACCGCACCATCTACAACGTCGACACGTTGCGCCAGTTCACTGATAATTTTGCCAAGGCTCACGGCATTGCGATGCCGTTTTCAATTGACCCGCAGGGGCAGTTGAACGCGGCCATTCAGTCGGAGATGCAGATAGGCACGCGCACCGGCATTCACGGAACTCCGACCATCTTCATCGCGATTGCCAACAGCAAGGGTGCGCCTTACATCGAGGTGAAAGCTGTGGACAAGGACCTTTACACCAGCATTGACCAGGCATTTGCGCTGGCCGGACCGCCGGTTCAGGCGCCTGCTGCTGCTCCGGTGAAGAAGCCCGCGCACAAGTAATTTATTTTTTCGGCCCGTCTTCAGATTGGTCAGAACCAGATTGCGAGCCCGAATCCGCCGGAGGTTGCGGCGAGTTCGGGTCGCTCTGTTTTGGGAAGCGAACCGGCTTCTCCTGCTTCGGCATCCCTTCAGGCACATCAATCTTCTCGCCGGGTTTGGCCAATGATGGAGCAGCATCAGGCGACTGCGTATTTGGGTCGCGGTGCACATCGCCCATTTCGATGGTGCGTTCCTTCTTCTCTTCCATCAACGGTGTGCCGTCGGTACGCATCATTCCGCTGACCACGTCCTCAGTGAATATCTTTGGCGGATAGCCGACCTTCGCCACTTCAACGCGGATGACGCGGTTGCCGTTGATGCGCACAAACTGCACATCCGACGGCGGGTGACCGTAAATCCACTCTTCAAACGGCAACTGGTCGACTATCTCGCGTGATTTTTTGTCCGGCTCGCCGAGCGTATAGAGCAGCATGTCGGTGCTCATACCGACGAGGACACGGTGGTCCAGTATTGCGTCCTTCAGAATCGGCGGCAACGTGTCGGTGAATGCCTGTATCGGCGTCTTCACATCAAAACTGATCAGCGGTGCGAGCAGAGCCTTCACCATCTGAGGCGTAACCTGCGGAACGCCGCCATTAAAGGCAAGCGTCAGGCGCGCTCCGGTGGGAGCCTGCTGGTCGCCTTGAACGATGGGCGCCTCAGTGCCTGCTGGGCCCATGCCGATGCTGATGTGGCTCAGGAAGCGGTGCTTCGGATCAGGGCCACCGTTGAGGTCGAGGATGATCTTCGCTCCCTGGACTTTCAGGTCTGTGATGACCAACCGCTCGCCGGGATTTGCGGCGATTCCCTGTTTTGAAGCCATGTCGATATAGGCTTCGCCGGCCGGCTTGAGCTTGCCGTTGGCTTCGAGCTCCAGCCCTTTGTGGCCGCGCGGAAAGGGGCGCATGGCAAAGCCCTGTTCGGCTCTCAGTGAGCGCAACAGGTCAAGGCGGCCGCGATAGTCGAGCAATGGCTTGGGCAATTCAACTTTGGTGGGTTCGATTTGCGCGTAACGGCGGTCGACGGGTGCGTTTAGGCCGGTAGAGAAGTTGCCGTTCTTGTCCACGACGATGACCTGCGTATGCGCGACGCGCGCAAAAGCGAAGATCATCAGCATAATGATGATGAATATGAGCAGCAGCGTGCGCAGAAAATCGCGTGAGAAGTGGGACTCCTTCTCGTGGATAAAGCGCAGATGGTTATTGAGGCGCAAAAGCTTGTGTGAATGGGCGTGCTGTGAGGAAGTGTTCATGGGTAAGCCCTCCCATGCATGGAGACAGCTTACCGCTCCAGTTCGTCAGGGTCAAGGGTGAGGGTGTGCTATTCCGGGTTCTTGGGCAGCGGAATAATTTGGACAAGCGGCGGTGGGGCTGGCTCAGTGGTGCCCATTGCGGCATCATGCTGCTTCTGGATGGCTCCGCCGAGCTCGACCGGTATGCCGCCCGGCTCGATGACCGGCGCGTTGTACTCGAAGTTGAGGTCACGGGTCAGGCGGAACAATATGGGAAGTGCAACGATGACGATGATCAGCGCCGTCCAGCTTGCGTCAAGTCCGAAGCCTCCGCCGGTAAGCCAGAAAGGGCCAACGGGGTCGCCGATGACGACTGGCGAATGTTGGTTCACTCCCGCAATCGTTAATCCAAAGAGCAGCGCGCGGCTAGCCTTCCAGCCGAAGTTGATACCCCAGCTGACCCACAGCGCGCGGCTGCGCAGATAGGCAGCGGCCAAGAGCAGCGAGAAGATATAGCTGACGCTTGTGCTGAGCAGGTTTGCGCCCGGCACGTGTGCCTGAGTGATGGCGTAGATTGCGGCAAAGACCAGCGCGGCGTTGAATCCGCCTGCGGCCTTGGCAAGTTTTTGGAATGCGTAACCGCGAAAGATGATTTCTTCAGCGAGTGTTGCGAGAGCGAAGAACGCAACTTCGGCGGCCAACATCAGCCAATCCCACGCGCCCAAGTGCAAGCGGATGACGATGCCACCGATGAAAACCATTGGGAGAACGGCGACCAGGGCCATGCTCCATCCAAATGCCAGGCCCAGGCCGGCCTCGCGCTTCCAGCCAAGGCGCAGTGGGAGTCCCTGCTCTGCAACCGGTTTTTTCTGTTTGTCGAATGTGATTCCGAAGCCCGCAAAGCCGATCAACAGAAGAAAGACCAGCATCGCCGACTGCACGAAAGGGTCCCAGCGGTCTCCGACCAGACCTGCGGCTCCGTGTGCGGCGATGGTTGTCGCCAGCCACGCGTAGACGAGCGCAACCAACAAACGCGGCAGTTGTGCTAGCCGCCCGGGGGCGCGTTGGACTTGGGGATTGCTCATCGTCGCGATTTAAACTTCCCTGTAGAATTGCGCGATGTTGCGGAACTTGGCTTGGCGCGCGGCAACAAGTTGCTCGGTGTTCATCGCCCAGAGCTCTTTCAGGTGGCGGGCAATCGACTCACGCACCATAGCCGATGCGGCCTCGTGGTTGCTGTGTGCGCCTTCCGCCGGTTCTGAGATTATCTCGTCAACGCAGCCGAGCTTCTTCACTTCTTCAGCCGAGATGCGCATCGCTTCTGCGGCCAGTTGCTTGTGGCTCGCGTCGCGCCACATGATGGCCGCGCACGACTCCGGCGTGATGACAAAGTAGAGCGCGTTCTCAAGAATCAGCACACGGTCGGCCACAGCCAGCGCCAACGCGCCACCCGAGCCGCCTTCGCCGCTGATGATGGCAATGGTAGGAACTTTAAGCTTGGCCATCTCGAAGAGGTTGCGTGCGATGGCTTCGGATTGGCCGCGTTCCTCGGCACCAAGGCCGGGAAACGCGCCGGGCAAGTCAATGAAGGTGACGACAGCGCGGTTGAACTTTTCGGCGATCTTCATGGCGCGCAGTGCCTTGCGATAGCCCTCCGGGTGCGGCATTCCAAAGTTGCGCCGGATGCGCTCCTTGGTCGTGCCACCCTTGCGGTTGCCGATAACCATGACCTCTTCGCCGTTAAGCCGAGCCATTCCGCACACCACTGCCTCATCGTCGGCAAAGGCGCGGTCGCCGTGTATCTCACTGAAGTCCGTAAATATGTGACCCATCAAATCCATCGGTAGCGGTCTCTGTGGGTGGCGGGCCTTCTCAATTTTCAGCCATGCAGGAGAGATGGCTGGCGAGGCTGGCGGCTGGGAAGTGGCTGTCTGCTGTTCGCTCATCGTTATTCTTAACCTATAGACCCATGGGTTCAGGCCCTGCATGTGATTTTATGCTATTTCACCGCTTGGGAGACAGAAACTGTTTGAGTGGTGGGTTACTGTCAATACCAGTATTCAAATGACTGGAAATGAACGCTCATATTACTGGTATATGGAGTGTAATTATATGCACAGGCTGAGCGTAAAAATTCATGTGACAAGGCCGGTGAATGGGATTATTTTATCTTCGTGCCCGGGGCAACCAGTTTCCCCTGGCTGAATGTTCATGAAATTGAAAGGCATCCG
>CAIMNN010000245.1 GCA_903842845.1 uncultured Acidobacteriaceae bacterium
GCATAAGAACTGCAAAGACAAATCCGAACTGCGAGGCGAGCGCGAGAAAGAGCGGATAGCCCGGCGTACGGTCCAGCTCTGGTCCGTGAATGTTGAAGTATCTGCCGCACTGAAGGAGGTTTGCGCCAGGGGTGAAATAGCTGAATGTGTCGCCACTGGTGATTGCTGAGATTCCGGTGCGCATGAGAACAGTGAAAAGAAGAGTGAGACGAATAAGAGAGGCTGCGATGAGTGGTGCACGGAGTGAGGGCTGCTTGTAGTTGAAGAGGAGGTCGACATAGAGTGCGGCCCAAACTTTGAGTTTGGTGCTGACGTTGAATTTCTCCACAATGCGTATGCGGGCGGCTGCCCCGAGTGCGACGCGCTCTTGCTCGGTCATCTTTTGTACAGCGAACATGGCACCGGCGAGCGCTGCGGGGTCTTTTGCAGGAACAATTGAGGCGCACTCACCTGTGAGCTCTCGCACGCCGCCAACATCTGTTGCGACAACTGGAAGTCCCATCGCCATGGCTTCGCCGACGACGAGCGGCATGCCTTCCCATGCTGAAGAGAGGACGAAAGCATCCGCGTCGGCCATCAACTGCGGCAAGTCATTGCGCGGGCCGAGCCAAGTGATGCAATCAGAGATGCCGAGCTCAGCGGCAAGCGCATGCAGGCGCTGCGATTCTGCTGCGACCGGTTCGCCGGCGATACGCAATTGCATGTGCGGAGCACTCTCACGCACGATTGCGAATGCGCGCAACAGATTGCTGAAGTCCTTGGCCGGAGCAACGCGACCGGCGGCGAGCCAGATAAATTGTTCGCGTTCGACTGATGCGCTGAAACGCGTAGGAGAAAACTCGTCAACATCGATGCCATTCGTGAGGACATGGATTTTTTCAGCAGGCACTGCGCCGAGCTGTATGTAGCGCTCTGCCGAGGCGGTGCTCACAGCTGTGATGCGATCGGCGAGGAAGTCTGTGAGGCGATAAACGAGCATGCGCAAGCGGCCGCCCTCGTAGATATTGTGAATGGTCGCGATCAGCTTGAAGCGGCATCCGGCGAACTTGAGAAGTCGCGCGAAGATATTGGCGGGATAAGTGTGGCTGTGAACGATGTGTGGACGCAAGCCGGAGACTAACTTGCGTGCGCGAAAGAGCGACTGAAGCAGTAGAACAGGCGAAGTCTTAAGGTCGAGATGAATCGTGCGCAGGCTTGTAGGCCATTGGTTGCGCTGCGGTGGCAACAGGACAAGTAGCAACACCTCGTTGCCGCGCGCGGCCATTCCCTCTGCGATGCGCAGAGCCTGGCGCTCGGCACCGCCGACGCCGAGAGTAGTTAGAACTGTAAGAATCCGCATTCCGCCGCTCGATGAATCGGTTAGATGCAGACCTGAGGTAAAAGTGAAGCAGTGAATCTATTTTTCAAAAGTATATGCGATGGAGCAAGCGCGCCGCAGGAATTTTCACACGGCGCGCTCTGTGATTCTCTAGTGAGTTGTTGGTTCGGAGGGCCAGAAGCGTGCGAGGAGCGTGTCGAGTGCCCACTTGCCGGGGCCGAGAATGAGGATGAGCAGCGCAGCGAACCAGATGGTGTAAGGGCCTGCGGCGGTGAACTTGTCCGGGTCGGTGAAGACGCCGAGGAAGGCGTCGCGGTCGGCGGTCCAGTAAGCGACGGTCATTGTGGCGAACAAAAAGAGCGCGGTGATGCGTGAGCCGACACCGAGCGCGAGGAAGATGCCGCCGAGGAACTCGACGAGTCCGACGAAGAGCGCGGTGAAGTGCGGCGCGGGTATGCTGATGGATGCAAAGAAACCGGCGGCGCGGTCAAGATGCTCAAGCTTGCCGAAGCCGGCCTGTGCAATCTGCCAGCCGAAGTAGACGCGGATGAAGAGCAGCAGCGGATTGGCGAAAAGATTGAGCAGTGCGATGAAGCGGCGGTAGCTGTTGGCGAGGAAGTTCATTGTGGAGCCTTTCTTGTTTTGTGGATTAAGATTCTGCGGCGCACAGCCAGCCGAGCTCGGACCAGTTTTGAAACCAGCCGCGCAAATGTTCAGCGCGCTTGGCAGCGGGAATGCGCGAGTGTTTGAAACCGTGCTCGAGCGCGTCAGCGAGCTGTTGGCCTTCGGCGAGCGAAGTGAGGATGCCGTACTCTTCGCGAGTGATGCGTTTGAAATAAACGTTGTACTCAACGCGATGAACGGCAAGCCAAGTTGGTGCGGCGCGCAGGCCGGTGAGTTTCAGCGGTGGCAGCGCTTCCCTTTCGTCGGCGTGTCCGCCCTCGCTGGCTTCTCCGCGCTCGCGATGTTGCACATCGAGGACGAGCGAGTCGGCGGGGTAGTTGAGCGCGAGGAGGCGGAGATGCGCTTGCAGCTTGACGCGGGATTCGGCAGTGAATCGCAGCGCGTCGGTAGCAAGCAGCGGCTTGAAGGCTGCGTTGTCAAAAGCTTCGACGAAAGCCCACTCGATGCGCGCAACGTCGACGGCGAGTGTGTGGCGGCGGCCTGCGAATTCGGCGTGTGCCGCGAGCCACTCAGGGAGCTTGGAGCCTAGATTGCGCAGCGTAAAGGAGCGGTTGGGGTGTGCGGAGAGATAGGCAATGGCGAGCTCGTCGTAAACGCGGCTGCCGAGGAGCGTGCGAAGCGAGTTGAAATCTTCAGCGAGTGCGCTCAGGACGCGGAACCAATATTGGCGGTTGTAGAGTTCGAGACGCTCAAAAGAAGAGAGCAGCGAGTTGGGCGCGATGATGCGCTCGGCGATGGCACGGGTGGAGCGGCCGTCGAGTGTCACCTCGCTCATGCCTTCGTCGGCTGTGAGCGGGGTCATGGTGACCGCGGCAACCTGGCGCTGAAGTTCTGCGAGAGGCATGGCTGTGTGGCTCATACAGTCACCGCCGCGAGATTTTCTTTCAAAGCTTGAGGCTTGACGGCTTCAAGATATTGATTGGCCTTCAACGCTTCGTTGTGCACCTCGTCGAAGGTGGGGATGTGGTCGTCCCACTCGAGGAGCGTGGGCGTGTAGCCGCAGCGTTCAATGGCGCGCGCGTAAAGAGCCCAGACAGGATCGATGACGGGGTGATCGTGCGTATCGAGAATGTACTTCTCGTAACGGCTGTGTCCGGCGATGTGGATCTGCGCGACGCGTTCGGCTGGAATGGCGTTGAGATAAATAAAAGGGTCGAACTCGTGGTTCACGCTCGAGACGTAGATATTGTTGACGTCGAGCAGGATGCCGCAGTCGGCGCGCTCGACGACTTCATTTAAAAACTCCCACTCGCTCATCTCGGAGTCGTTGAAGGCGGCGTAGCTGCTGACGTTTTCAACGGCGACCGGAATCTCAAGCACATCCTGTGCTTGTTTCACACGCTCGACGGTGCGATGAACAGCTTCCCATGTATACGGAAGCGGTAGCAGGTCGTGAGTATAGTTGCCGTCGACGCTTCCCCACGCAAGGTGGTCGCTGAGCCACGGCGTTCCCGTGCGGCGTACAAGCTGCTTGAGTCGGCGAAGATGCTCAGGGTCGGGCTCAGTGGCCGAGCCAAAGTACATGGAGACGCCGTGCTGAACGACGCGGTATTGCTCAAGGATGCGGTCGAGCACGTGCATCGGGCGCCCCGCGTCGCACATGAAATTTTCGCTGATGATCTCAAACCAGTCGACGACAGGCTTTTCTGAAAAAATATGATTGTAGTGCGGAATGCGCAGACCGATGCCGACGCCATGATCTGAGAACGAATTAAAGCGATTGGCTGCCATCGATTGCTCCGGATGCTCTGTGAATGTATGGAGGTTTATTGTGCAGAGCGTGTTGCCTGATACATCTGGCCCGGCAACACGCTCCGCTGTAAGTTAGTGGGTTGGAGTTAGAGAGCCTTGGGCTTGGAGCCGTCGGTGGCGCATCCGCCCTTGCCCTTGCAGCTGTTCTTGCTGGCGCAACCGTTGTCGCCGCTCTTGCATCCGCCCTTGCCTTTGCAGCTGTTTTGGCCTTTACAAGCATGCTTGTCTTTGTCGTCCATGACCAGGCGCACGCCAGCCTTGTTGGCCTTGGTGTTGCCGCCGTTGTTCATGCCCTGGGCTGCGAGGGTGGTGCCGGCCAGCAGGCCTGTGAGGGCTGCCGAAAGAAGAAATGCATTCGTCGTTTTCATGTGTATAGACCTCAGTACTTTGGGTTGGCGGATTGCTCCGCGGTTTTGGCTGGCGGTGGGTTGCCGTGTCCGAAGCGGCAACTTCGCAGGTTTCGTGCTACATAGTAGTAGAGTATTTAACTCCAAAAAGGTTACAGGTGGAAAGCAACGATTGTGAACAATAATCGATTAAGGTTATTACGCTTTTCTAATCAATAAGTTAGAAGCGTTCATTTTGCGCGGCTGGCTTCCACTGCGCGGGTTCGGTTACTCTGGTTGCGTTGAAGATAGACTAATTTTTTGGAGACGGGTGAGCAATTGAACAAGAAATACATCAGCTATAGTGCGGTGATCCTGGCGCTTTTGCAGAGCGCGTGCTCGGCGGTTCTCGCCATCAGCGGAATCCGCGTCTTGCTCGGCCTGGGCGCTTTGGCGGTCGCAAGCGGGACGTATGCACCGGCGCGTGGATTACATATGGACGCGATTCGCATTCCGATGCTGGCGCTGGCGACGATTGCCGCGCTTGTGAATTTGTATGTGCTGTTCCGCGTTTGGAGGTTGCGGTCGCGTGCGGGAAGCTGGCGTAAGCGCAAAGTGACTGCAAAGGAAAAGCGGAGCGAGAGATTGCAGTTTGTGTTGGCGATTGTGAC
>CAIMNN010000246.1 GCA_903842845.1 uncultured Acidobacteriaceae bacterium
AACCCTTGTTTTGGGGTCAATATTGTACGTGTCAGTACCTTTCTGAAATTCCAAATCATCACTATATCCATTATGACGCAATTTGCAAAACGTTTTGTACTGCTGGCGTTTGCACTGCTGGCAGTCGCAGCTCTGGGGCTCAATGCACAGAGCCTGGGCTATGAAGGACCAACCGGCGTATTTGTGACGCCGATAGCAGCTGTTGCCGCTTCACCGGCTAACAATGTGGGCAAGCCTGCGATTTCATATCACTTTTTGGATGTCGGCCCGGTCGGTGGAGTCCACAGCACGTTTTCAGTGACCGAGGGCTTCGCCAAGCGGTTTGAGGTGGGTTACACCTCGGTGCTTCACTCAACCGGCAACACGGCGGTCTACTCGCCGCTGTGGGATTACGATTATGGCATTGTCCACGGCAAGGTGAACGTGATTGCGGAGAACGCGGGCAAGAACCCCTGGGTTCCTGCGATCTCAGTTGGCGCCATCTACCGCTTCAATGACCAGTTCAACCAGAACCTGACGAACACTTTGACTGCCATTCTATTTCCGATTCCAAATGTTGTACCACCTACGGACAAGACCAGCAACGCCGACTTTTACGTTGTGGGCACGAAGGTGATCACGCAGATCAGCAAGAAGGTTCCGATATTGATCTCTGGTGGCGTGCGCGGAACGAACTCTGTGCTTTGGGGCCTGGGTGGCGCTGCGCCGAATTACGAGGCCAGGGGCTTTGGAACATTCGCGCTTGTATTCACTCTGCCGAACAAGGGCGCTGTGATCCCGGCGGTCGAAGTTTCGCAGCAGCCGAATCACATTGAAACCGCTCTGAACACCAGTCTGAAACTCTTCGACGTTCCGACGTCAGAGGTTTACGCGGTGCGCATTGTGCCGACACCGAAGGCGAAGCTGAATATAGACTTCGGCATTCTTCACGGCGGCGGCTTTATCGGCAACGCGTTGACGGAGTCAGTGCTGGGTGCGAACACCGACCTGAAACTGCGCCACAACTTTGCGTTTGCACTTTCATACGGATTTTAAGATAAGCAAGCAGCAATGAAAAAAGCGGAGCCCGTAAGGGTTCCGCTTTTTTTATTCATCAGATCCGGTCACTTCCCTGCCAGCTTTTTTAGTTGTGTGATGTGGTTGATGTCGTGGCCGGCCATGGTTTCGACGATGGTGCCGAAGGTCATGGTGCCGCGCTCGGGGTGGGTGACGGTGCGGTTGGCAGATGTGGGCAGGGCCTTGTGAATGAGCTTGAGGTTCCAGTTGCGCAGCGCGATGAAGAGGGCGAGAGCTTCGCCGGCGTCAGTGTCGGGATAGTGGACGGCCCACTTGTCCTGGTCGAAGGGCTGGATGACGTGGCCTTCTTCGGAGAGGGTCTGGCGGAGGCGGAAGGCGAAGACGAGTTCACAGTCTGCGAGGTGACAGATGACCTCAGCCGGGGACCATTTGCCGGGGGCTGGCGCGGTGTTGGAGCGCATGGGGCCGAGCTCGGTGAGGATGAGAGCAAGCGCGGAGGGTGAGTCGGCAAGGATGGCTTCGACCGGGCGGCCGTCGAGAAATTTGGCGTAGGGGTTGAGTTGGTTCATGGAGAAATGATACAGGGGTCAGAAATCAGATGTCAGAGGTCAGGGGCAGGGGCTGAAGCACTACTAAAAAATCAGGGGCACGACTGAAGTCGTACCCCGGAAAAACATGATTGCTTGGTGTAATACAACAAACGAGCTAATCAGAGATGGTCATGACCGGGCAGGGTGCGCCTTCGATGACCTGGAAGGCGATGCCTGCGGGCAGGCGCGCGGCGAGCTGGCCGCGGCGGCGAACGCCGAGGATGATGAGGTCGCTGCGTTTGTCGATTGCATCCTGAAGGATGGTGTCGCTGATGCGGGTACCGTATTGGACGGCGCACTCAACCTTTGCATCCACCACGTTGCTGCTGATGATGTGCTTCATGGCGTTGTGGAAGAGCTGCTCGACGAGCGGCTGTGGCTGGCCGTTGTTCAGCGCCGAAGGCATGACATGCAGGAAGCGGAGCTCGGCACCGGAGTTGTTGGCGAGGTTGATGGCGACCGGCGCGGCGGATTTTGCGGCGTCGCCGAAGTCCATGGCGCAGAGTATGCGGGTGAAGGGCTTGCCTGCATCGTAGGAGAGGCTGACGTTTGGGCCGATGGTCATGACCGGGCAGGGAGAGCGGCGAACGATAGCCTCTGCTGTGGAACCGAGCAGCAGGCGGTCAAAGGCGCGCGTGCTGTGGGTTCCAGTGATAATGAGGTCGGCGCGTTCACGGTTGGCGTAATCGATGACGATGGGAATTGGCTCGCCGTCGTACATGTGCTTTTCGGCTCTTGGCAAGTGCTGTTGAATCGAGTCGACGAGGGCGTCGAGGCGGTCGGCATCACGTTTGCGAAGTTCCTGGGGTGTGGCGTGCGCGCCGATGGAGTCCGAGTGAGGCATGCGGACGGGATTGAAGACATGGAGGATGCTGAGCCGCGCAGCCGAGTGCCCTGCCAGCCGCGTTGCGTACTGGGCAGCCAGGGCGGAGATGGAGGTCAGGTCAGTGGCCAGAAGGACGTGCCTGAAATCGGAGTGCGCTAGGTTGAATTCAGCCATCTCTTGAACCCTAGAAACGACAAGCGGTGGTCTGCTGTGACCCCCATCACTGAATGAGCTTACATTTGTGTCATCTAGCATCACATCTCTCGAACATTGAATTTGAACCGCGAATACTGATTATGCAATCGCCAACTGCTCAAATTTTTCAGGAGCGAGGATGCGGATGGTTGCGCCGTGGATCTCGATGAGCTTTTCCTTCTGGAACTTGCCGAGCAGGCGTGTGACGGTTTCACGCGAGGTGCCGGACATATTGCCGAGTTCCTCGTGAGTGAGGGCCATGGTGAATTTGAGCTCGTCCTTGCCGCAGGATGCGGTGCGTGCCCAATCGATGAGTACGCGTGCCAGACGGCTGGAGGCAGAGGTAGCCAAAGCGAGCAGGCGGGCGTCCATGAAGGCCGTCTTGTATTCGGAGCCGAGGGCTTGCGCGGCGTGCATGCTGGCCTCGCCGAACTGATTGAGGAAGGCAAGGAAGTCTTTGCGGCGGATGGTGTTGATCTGAATGGGCTCGATGGCCTGCGCTGTGAGCTCGTAGAGCGTTCCAGCGACAACCGCGCCGAGACCGAGAACGTCGCCGGGGCCGGCGATCTTGAGGATCATGGTTTTGCCATCGCGTGATGTGCAGGAGAGCTTGACCTGACCGGAGCAGAGCAGTACGACGCTTTCAGCGTGGTCGCCCTCGTTGAAGATCACAGCGCCACGGGGAAACGAAGCGCGAGTGCCGATCTCACCGAAGTATTCGAGAGCTTCTTCGCTCAGATTACAGAAGAGACGTGATGAACGGTGGGCGCAGCTTTGACAGTCAGTTATTCTTGTCTGGCCGAAGACATTGTTGTGATTGCGGGTGGAATTGCGCATGGAACCTGTATCGAAATTTCTGGCTTCATAGGTTGTATGCATTACCGACCTCCCTTGGCCCGTGATCCAAATTCAATGAGTTTGGGGAACTACGTTTTTGGATCACAATGGTCAAGATATGGGGTAGATGACCATTAATCGGTGCGCTGGCACACGTTGCCGTGTGATGGCCGTCACAATTTTCTGTAATTGGCTGTTTATAAATGAGTTAATTTGTTTGTGCAGGGTCAAAGTGCATTGTCAATTGAACATAATGGGGTTCACAGGTCACGTATAGGAGTGATGAATGTGAACCCCAATGGCGAAAAACGGCCTTCAACCACTCACTGGCGCTGACCGATGAGCTGTTTTTTGAAGATGGCCGCGTTATTTTACGGGAACATCGATCGGCTTCACAGTGCCGCAATCGGAGCTTTTGAAGGTCGAGCTGACATGCATGATGTACTCGAATGGCTTGGCTTGTTGGCCCAGTTGCATTTGACCGGTGAAATGAACTGTGCCGGTGGAGTGGTTGGGTTCAGGCCAGGTGAAATCCATGGTAGCCGAGCCTGGGGTGCGGCCGGTGCAGGCCATCGTGCCCGTGAAGCCATTGGCGGTCTTGTTGATGCTGGTAGTCTGACAGCTCTGCTGACCGTTTGAGGGTGGCTGCATGATGCCGTTGTACTTGTCTATATAAGCCTGCGGTATACAGACCTGCGAGGTGTGCGGCGATGCGATCGGATTGTTGGTGCCAACTGGCATCTGCGGGAAGGGGGAAACTGTGATCTCCATTTTGGTTGTGGTCTCGTAGAGCCCAGCCTTGTGCAATTGCGCTGAGGCAACCACGGAACAACTGAGAGCAAGAAGGGCGAGTGCAAGTGCGGATTTACGCATGTTGGAAAGATCCTCCTGAGGATGTGTGCCTTGAGTTGAGATTAGATGGTGAAGACTAGATTCCCCAAGTAACTGTATTAGAGGTTGTGCTGCCAGGGGAAGTGATTTTTTCAATCCGACTTTTGTAACGGCATCCCTGCATCTGCCATCAGGCGGAGCAGTGCCTTTACGACGCGAATGGAATCATGGCGGACAACCTGCTCTTCCAATGCGAAGTTGCCAGTGATGCAGCGAACGCCCATTGCTTCAATGCGGTCGATATCGGGCTCGATGGCGCAGGCGCGTTGCGCTGCGTAGCGAGCGAGCGTCTCTTGTGAGAATGGCGCGGTGTTGATGAGTGCGTAGTCAAAGATGGGCGCGCCAGTGTGCTCGTAGATGCGCTCGATGTGTTGAGATGCGGTGAGGTCGAGGCTCTCATTGGCCTGGGTCATCAGGTTGCAGATGTAAACGCGGGTGCCTTTGGCGCTGGCGAGGGCCTGGGGGAGTTCCTTGACCAGCAGGTTGGTTATAAGCGAGGTGTAAAGCGAACCGGGGCCGATGGTGATGAGGTCGGCGCGATCGATTGCCTCGAGCGTTTCGGGGAGTGCGAAGGCCTCGGGGGGATCGAGCATGAGCTCGGCGATGTGCTGGCGGCTGGCGGTGATGTTGGTTTCGCCGCGGACGAGCGAGCCATCGACCATGCGTGCGACGAGCGTTGCGTTGGCTGTGGTGACCGGATAGATGCGGCCGCGTGTGGAGAGGATTTTTGAAGCAAGCTGAATGGCGTGGGCGAAGTCGCCGGTTATCTCAGTGAGGGCGGCGACGAAGAGGTTGCCGAAGTTGTGGCCGCCGAGCGCGTCGCCGGCGCGGAAGCGGTGACTGAAGAGTTTTGTGAGGACGTCTTCCTCTTCGCTGAGCGCGACCATGCAGTTACGCAGGTCGCCGGGAGGGAGCATGTTGAAGTCGCGGCGCAGGCGGCCGCTGGAGCCTCCGTCATCCGTGACGGTGACGACCGCGGCGAGGTCGGAGATGACAGCTTCTTCGGGAGTGAAGTCGGGGTCGTGGCTGGGCTGGCCGGGAACCGTGACGATACGGCGCAGACCGCGCAGCAAAGTAGAGAGACCTGTTCCGCCGCCGATGGCGACGACGCGCAGGCCGTTCGACTCATGCTGTGAGGGGGTCAAAGAAGGGCCTCAGGCGATTTCAGGATAGAGGAGTTCGGTAAAGCGGGGGTCATCGACAACGCCCTGAAAGTCGGTGTCAGAGCGGGCCTGCAACCGGCACTTGGCGTTAAGCTCAATGGCGCGATTGAGGTTGTCAATGCATGCTTCCACGTTGCCTGTGATGCCTTCAAGAACGGCCAGGCCATAGAAGGCGTAAAAGGCCTCAGGATGCTTGTCGAGGATGGCGAAGTACTGCTCGCGCGCGTCCTCAAAGTCACCGGAGTTGACGAGTGAGGCCGCGTAATCGCTCTGCTCCTCAGGTGTGGCGAAGGCGCGTGAACGCTGCGCCAATTGACGCTGACAGGCCGCGATATGCATGCGGCAGCTCGCCTTCATGAGCTCGGGTGCGGTGGTGAGGAACTTTTCAAAGGCGGCAAGAGCCTTGTCGTACTTTTCCTGATGCAGTAATTGCAGGGCAGCTTCATAGGCATGGAGCTCATTGGATGAGTATGCCGACGCTTGCACTGCGGGTTTTACCGGGCTGACTTCTGGCGCCTTTTTTCGACCGAATGCCAATGTACTTGCCTCTTACAAGATGCTTGATTGCGAAATAAAAGCTACAGCGTTGAGCGTTGCAGCGTTTGATCCTCGGTAGAAAAAGGCCAAAAGCCGCGATTAGGCTCTGGCACAAGTTATACGCAGGTAGGGGCTTGGAGTCAATGCCCTGTTGACCGGTCACGGACCGGAGCGGTAGACGGCGGGGTTGAGTGAGGGGTCGTTATACATTTTGAGCTGACGGTACAGCTTGAAACGGCGCTGGCCGAGTAGGGTCTGCTGCCAAAGCTCGTCGAGGCAGTGGGCGAGGTCGCTGCGCTGTTCGATCAGGATGGCGAGGCGGGCCTGATTGCGCTCTGCGTGGCCTGCTGGAGCGTTCACGCGCTCGACCTCTTCGCGTGTGTGGTGAATTTTGAGGGAAAGGATGGAGAGGCGGTCGATCATGAGGCCGGGGGATTCGGAGTGGAGCGGCGCTGCGGCAGCGGGAAGGGCGAGCGGCTCGAGATGAGCGAGGAGGGCGAGGTCGAGTTTTTCTGCAAGGTCGTTGCGGCGCTGGTTGGTCTTGTCAACAAGGCGCTTGACGCGGGCGAGTTCGGAGTCGGGAGCGTTGGGAATGCGGGCCTCGTCTTCAATGTGCCAGAGGTCGAAATTGGCGCGGTGCTGTTCGGCGACCTGAGCAAGCCAGCCGGTGGCAGTCTCGGCGGCTGTTGGGGTATCGTGCCAGAGGCGGCAGCGGTCATCGTGGAGCGCGACAATGTCAGCGGCTGAAAGCATCGGTTGAGTCAGTTCCCTTCCGCATTTCAAACTTTAATTGATGGGAGCGGCCAAAAGGAATCTCTTACGGTGTGTATGTAATAGTAGTTTGAAAGGCCGGTAACGGGCATGGAAACAGGCGGAGGTTGATGCGGATGTCGAAGGGCGAAGAGCGGTTCCTCTGTATTTCGAGCTATGAGAAGGGCCAGGATTTTTTGCGCCAGTGCGCGGCGGATGGCGTGAAGCCGACGTTGCTGACCATGGAGAAGCTGCGCGATGCCGATTGGCCACGCGATGTGCTGGAAGAGCTGGTCACGATGCCGGCCGGGCTGACGCTGGAGCAGACCATCAACACCGTGGCGTGGATGTTCAGAGGCAGAAAGTTTGACCGCATCATCGCACTCGATGAGTTCGACCTGGAGTCAGTGGCGGCGCTGCGCGAGCACATGTGCGTGCCGGGCATGGGACGCACGACAACAAGTTTTTACCGCGACAAGCTGGCGATGCGGACAGCGGCACGCGAAGCGGGCTTTCAGGTTCCGGAGTTCACGCGGGTTGTGAATTATGACGAGCTGCGCGAGTACATGGAGCGCGTTCCGGGGCCGTGGTTGCTGAAGCCACGCGCGGAGGCCTCGGCGCTGGGAATTAAAAAGATTGCGAATCCCGAAGAACTTTGGCGCGCGCTGGATGAGCTGGGCGACCGTCAGAGTTATTTTGTGCTGGAGCAGTTTGTTCCGGGCGAAATCTACCATGTGGACTCGCTGATTGAGGATGGGCGGGTTATCTTCTCCGCCGTGCACAAGTACGGCAAGCCCCCAATGCAGGTGATGCATGAGGGCGGAGTGTTCACGACGCGGACGGTGGAGCGCGCGAGCCAGGAGTGGCTGGGTCTGACGGATTTCAACATGCGGCTTGCACCGGCATTTGGATTGAAGCGCGGCGTAACGCATGCGGAGTTCATAAGGGCTCATGCAGACGGCAAGCTGTATTTCCTGGAGATTGCGGCGCGCGTGGGCGGAGCGTTCATCGCCGACCTGGTGGAGACTTCGACTGGAGTGAATTTGTGGCGTGAGTGGGCGCGGCTGGAGATTGCGCACATGCGCCGCGAGGGTTACACTTTGCCGATGACGCGCGACGAGTACGCAGGCAGCGTGTTGTGCTTGGCGAAGACTGCGGAGCCGGATACGGAGACCTTCACCGCGCCGGAGATCGTCTACCGGATGAAGAAGGCGCACCACGCAGGGTTGATCGTGCGGTCCAGCAATCCGGAGCGGGTGGAAACGCTCCTTGATGAGTACAGCCGTGAGTTTGCTGAGAGATTTTTAGCCTCGATGCCGCCTCCGGATAAACCAACTGCATAAGAAGCGAGGTCAGAGATGGCGTTGAATGAAAAACCCGGGACGGTCGTGATTCCCGCGAAGCATTACATTTACGTTGAAAAGATCGGGCCGTTCATGGTGAATGCGCCCGAAGCGTGGGGTCAACTTCACGGGATTCTTCCACTGTTGGATGCGGCGAACCAGGTCACCGGTTATTTGAGTCTCTACAAGCCGGATACGTTGATCTACCGCGCGGGAGTTTCTTTGGCCGCTGCTCCAGTGAATTTGCCGGAAGAGTTGAGCTATGTGTATTTCGAGGGTGGCAAGTACAGCCTCTTTACCTTGACCGGCCCATACGGCCAGCTGGGTCCGGCAACCGGACGGGCATTCCAATTGGCGGCGGAATTGAAGTTGCCTTTGCGGGATGATTTTAATATTGAGAATTATTTAAACGACCCACGCGTGACACCGGTAGAGGAACTGGTGACAGAACTGCTTTTCCCCATTGCTTGACCGGGTTTGCGTGGTGAGCTCGCTGGGACTCGAACCCAGGACCCACGCCTTAAAAGGGCGTTGCTCTACCAACTGAGCTACGAGCTCACGGAAAAAACCGCTACTTCAAAATTATCACAGTGAGCGATTTTTCGCTGCTGTCAGGGCTTGCGCGGCTGCGCCTTCATCGGCACAACCTGCACGGTTACGTCGCGCAGTTCGGCGAGAAAGCGGTTGAGAACCGAGCCGCGAAGAAAAATATCGAGCCGCGAGCGGACGGGCTGGCCAAAGACGACGTGGGAGATGTTCTCCTGCTGCGCAAAACGAATAAGCGCGTCAGAGGGATTTTTGTCAGTGAGAGTGATGACCTGTGCGCCGAGGTCGCGGGCCATGCGCTGGTAATCGAGGAGACGCTGATACTCTTCCGGGTCGGTTTGGCTGAGGTCCTTGTTGGGATGCGCAACGTGGACCGCATACCAGTTTGTGGCCAGGCGGCCTGCGATACGCGAGCCGACGCGGAGCAGACGTTCGCTGCCTGGGCGGGTTGACAGGCAGACCATGACCTTTTCCGGAATGGGAGCCTGCTCAAGTCCCTGCACGCGGCGATACTCAGCGGCGCGATTGCCTACCTGCTCGGCTGTGATGCGCAGGCTGAGTTCGCGGAGCAAGTTGAGGTTGCCCTTGCGGAAAAAGTTGGCCAGCGACTGCTCAACTTTTTCGGCGGCGTAGATCTTGCCCTGGCGCAGACGCGAGCGCAGTTCGTCGACGGTGATGTCAACGTTGACAACCTCGTCGGCGCGCTTGAGAAAGCTGTCGGGGATGGTCTCGCGGATGAGCGTGTTGGCCGAGCGGTTTACGGAGTCGTTGAGCGTCTCCATGTGCTGGATGTTGACGGCGGTCCAGACATTGATGCCGGCTTCGAGCAGTTCGAGAACATCTTCGTAACGCTTGCGGTTGCGGCAGCCGGGAACATTGGTGTGCGCCAGCTCGTCGACGAGAACTATCTCCGGCTTGCGCGCGAGAATGGCATCGAGGTCCATCTCCTTGAGGTTGACGGCCTTGTACGGGATGACGCGCTCAGGGATGGTCTCGAGGTCACGGATCTGTTCGGCGGTCTCTTTGCGCTGGTGAGGTTCGATGAGACCGATGACGATGTCTTTGCCCAAGCTCCGAGCCATGTGCGCATCGGCGAGCATGTGATAGGTTTTGCCGACGCCGGGAGCTGCACCGAGATAGACGCGCAGACGGCCGGGTTCGATCTGACGTTCGAGTTGCAGTTCGCTCATCAGCCCACCTCCACGGGATGCTCCATCTCCTTGACGCGGGAGACGGGTACAGTGAAGTGGAAGGTGGTGCCGTGGCCGAGACGGCTTTCAGCGGAGATCTGCCCGCCGAGTGCCTCGATGATGCGGCGCACCAGCGCCAGGCCCATGCCGCTTCCCTTTTCGCTCGCGGTGCTGAAGCGGTCGAATATCTGGCTCAAACGCTCGGCCTCGATGCCGCGTCCGGTGTCGCTGACTGTGAAGCGGACGGAATCCTTGTGCTCTTCGGCCATGAGGAGAATTTCGCCGTCGGAGAGCGTGTAGCGCAGCGCGTTGGAGATGAGATTGTCCAGCACAGAGCGCAACGCGCGGCGATCTGCGTCGATGTAAGAGAGATCGGCGTAGGCGCGGACGTCGATGCGAACACGCTTCTCCGCTGCTTCATCCGCAAAGCGGTCGCGCGCGGCCTGAAGCTCCGTTAGCGGGCGGAGCTTTTCAAGCTTCATCTCGCGCTTGCCGCTGTCGAGCTCGGAGACCTCAATGAGGTCGGCCATGATGTAGTCGAGCTTCTCGGCTTCCTGAATGCTGGTGTTGAGCAGCTCGGTCTGGAGTGGCTTGAGCTCGCCAGCATAGCCTCGTCCGATGGCGTAGAGCGAGCGGCGCAGGCGCAGCAGCGGGTCGCGCAGCTTGCGGCTGGCGACGGAGATGAACTGGCTCTTGAAGCGGTCGGTCTCTTCCAGGCTGGTGACGTCTTCGAGAGTAGTGACGGCACCGAGCAGGCGGCCTTCCGAATCGCGCATGGGGGTGGTGCGCAAACGGAAGCTGCGCTGGCTGGCGCCAACCTTCATGGGCAGCATGGCGGCATCGCCTTCCACGGCTACGGCCTTTTGCAGGCTGACGGCGTCGCGGATGGCCTCGAGAATTTTGTCGCCGCCGGGTGTGTTGGCGAGGACGAGACGGTCGCCGGCGGCCTCACCGAGAACCTCGGCTGCTGCCTGATTGAGCTTGAGAACATGGCCCTTGCCGTCGGTGACGATGATGGGCTCAAAGATGGACTGGAGAACCGCGTCGGAGAGTTGGAACTCCATCTGTCGCCGCCCGGCTTCGGTGTTGCGCAGTTCTCTCAATCTAATAGACAGGCGGTTGAGTTCAGTGGCGAGTACGCCGAGTGAATCGTGGCTGGACCACTCGATGCGATGGTCGAGGTCGCCCTGTGCGACGCGGCGGGCGTCACGCGCGAGATTGTTGATGGGGCGCAGCGCGAAGGTGATGGTCAGAATGAGGATGAGGATGATAGCCAGCGCAAGAATGGTC
>CAIMNN010000247.1 GCA_903842845.1 uncultured Acidobacteriaceae bacterium
CTCAAAGGCGCCACCGAAACCCTGCGCGCAGGTGCCGACTGGTTCATTGAGGTCCACCAGGGCTGTGGACTCGAACAATATAGCGGTTCATTAGCCGAGTTGCTCGCGGCCTTCCCGACGGATGAATATCAGCTATATTACTGTCCGGCCGACGGTAAAGAGTTCATCAAACTCCACACTCCCGCGCAACCACCGGCCGGACGATTTTTTCTGATTGCACTGGCCCGTTAATCGATCAGGCCATCCCCGGAGTATTCATCGCGGATGGCCTGTCCAATCAGCACACACCATTCGTACAGGCGTTGTTTTTCTGGCTGATAGCGCCGCTGGTCATTGTCAGGTCAACTCCGCTGTTACCATACGATGAGTACACAGTGTTGGAACCGGCTACGCCGCCCATCAAATACAGCCCATAAATGGGCGTGGCAAAAGGCGAGTAAGCTACTGTGTTGTGCAAGACCGTGGAATTGACTCCAATAATGTTGTAAAGCCAGTTGACGGTGGCAGTGCAGTCCTCCACATTGCCATAGGAGGCATAGATGCCGAAAGTGCTGTAAGAGGCGCTGCTGAAACGTACCGCGGCATAGTCTGTGTAAATCCCAAATAAACTGTTGGAAGCTGTGATGTTCTGCACCACACCGCCGGGCTGGTTGTCATAGACATCGGTATAGTATCCGTTCACAATGCCATTTTGGATGATCACATTGCTGCCAGTGGCGGATATGCCCGTGTATTGATTGTTGCTTGAAGTGCAGGCTGCCGACTGGCAGTTCAATGTGCCGCTGATCGTGTATCCGCCCAGGTCAAAGGTCACGTTGTTGGCTGTGATGATGAATGCGGCGGCGTTGCCGGTATTCACGTTGCCGGTCAGCTTGTATGAGCCGGACTTGGCGATGGTGTACGGATATGTGAGGGCTCCCGGGTTGATCAGCGTTTGCGCATAACCAAAGGTGCCGGCAATGAGCAGAGAAAGAGCGAATGCGCGAAGCATGAATTTCATCTTAAATCTCCTTGTTGGAGGCCATAAGCAGGCTGGGTTCAGGGAATCAGGTCCTCCGCTGTGTTAGTAGCCTCAGTCTGAGGTTTGTGACAGCGTTTGGCAGATAAGTAGCAGACTTGGCCGCGGCCTTTACGCCGCGGCCAAATAAAGAAGCTTAGCAGGGCCCCAGCGTTGTGCATACGCTTGATTTAAGGCTGACAACATCAGGCCCTAATGAAATATCGGTTCCATTGGACATGATCACGTTGTTCTCGTAGACACTGTTCCACGCATACAAGCCATAATTGGTGTTGTTGCTGATCGAATTCGTGATTGCCGATGAACCACGTGCATACATTCCGTAACTGCAGGAATAGACAGTATTCTCCGTTGCAACTCCATTGCCTACAGCAATGCCCCAGCCGCCGCAGTTGTAGACAATATTGTGACGAAGTATGCCCTGCTGCAAAGCATCGATGCAGTTTGAACAGGAAGACGCGTTGATATTCTCAACCCTGCCTGGTCCATTCAATAAAACGCCATAAAAGAAACCACTGATGTTTCCATTGATTACAACAGAATTGTTGCTTACCGACTGAACACCATATGTCGAGCTGCCGCCTGAGCAACCGCTGGCTGTGCAAACCATCGGCCCGGTTATCGAATAGCCGTTCAGATCCAATGTCACATTGTTGGCGCCAATGTAGATAGCGCCGAGAGCGGTGGTTGAGGTCACATTGATATTACCGGTCAGTTTGTACGAACCCGGCGTGTAAATGACGTAAGGGTACGAAGTGATGCTCGCCGGGTTGATCAGAGTTTGCGCAAAGCTGCTATTGGCACAGAGCACGGAGAGGGCGAAGAACAGTGAAAGACAAAACTTTTTCATGGTTTCTCCTTGGGAGCGGCCCGCGCATGACAAGTCTTCGGGCGATTTGACCGTCCTGCACCATGTAGCATGGCACCTGAGTTTGTGACGGAATTCTTTGAGTTAATTTAGGCATACCTGCGTGTTTGCAGTACACTCAGCAGCTTCCCGATCAAAAGAAACGATATAAATTACGCTAGCCACCCAATGTGTCAGGATGGTTGGACTGGCAGTCCATAGAGGATGAGATAGGTAAACCTTCAATATTCGGCATCCGGCCGCGACACCTCGCCGCGGCCGAATGGATAGCCTTAGCAGGCGCTGCCTGTAGTGCAAACATTTGTTTTGAGGCTCAATGCTGCCGGGCCTGAATAGATATCGGTGCCATTGGACATGATCACGTTGTTTCCAAAGACACTGTTCCAGGCATACAAGCCATAATTTGTATTGTTGCTGATCGAATTCGTATTCACTGACGAACCATGTGCATAGAGCCCGTAGTTGCAGGCGTAAATCGTATTCTCTGTCGCTACGCCATTGACCACAGTAATGCCCCATGCGCTACAGTTGAAGACGATATTGTGACGGATGATTACTTGCTGGTTTGTATTAATACATGAAAGGCATGAGGAAATGTTCATGTTCTCGATGCGTCCAGTTCCAGTCAAATACACACCCCAGCTGAATCCGCTGATGTTTCCATTCATCACAACAGCATTGTTGCCGTTCGACTGAACACCGGCACTACCACTACTCAAAGAGCAGCCACTTGCGGTGCACACATTTGGCCCTGTAATCGAGTAACCGTTCAGATCCACGGTTACGTTGTTAGTGTTGATGTAGATCGCCTGGGCGGTGGTTGATGTCACGTTGATGTTGCCGGTCAATTTGTATGAGCCTGATGTATTGATGATGTACGGGTACGAACTGATGCTGCCCGGGTTAATCAGCGTTTGAGCAAAGCCGTACGAGCCGGCACAGAGCGCGAGCAACGCGCAGATGCGTGTGATGAGTTTCATTCAGTTGTCTCCTTCGGAAGTCAATGTGTAGGCTACTGATTGAGAGTCTTGCTGTCTATAGGTCAAGTGGCTTTTGCGGGCGGATTTGTGACGGGAAACAATGAATATATTCAGGCCCGGCTCGGGTATGCCGCTCCCCATCTGCCAAAAGCTCAAAATATGCGATACTAAATAAGCCCACCCACCCAATGTGCCGGGATGGCGGAACTGGCAGACGCAGCGGACTCAAAATCCGCCGATCGCAAGGTCGTGGGGGTTCGACCCCCCCTCCCGGCACCAATTCGCGTATATAAATTCAACATGCTACACAATCTATCACTCCCTTCCCCGTGCAGTGTTCACAGGGAATATTCCTTGACTAAGCGGATTTGCATCTTGCGAACATTTCTATGCCGGCTCAATAAAATTTCGGCTCATGCCACCCGTAAAAAAATGTCCAAAATGAAACAGACGGTCTTCAGCGCCGACAGCCAAAATATCCTTATGAACACATAGCACCCACAACCTTATCCCTAAATTGAACCAAGAGGAGCAATCATGAAAATCGCTGGAATACTCCTGATCATCGCCGGGGTTGTTGCCCTCATCGGAGGAATCTCCTATACGAGCAAAGACAAGGCTGTAGATATGGGCCCTCTCCAGATCTACACAACGGAACATCATTACATCCCAGTTCCAGCAGTTCTAGGGTTTGTAGCTATCTTAGGAGGCGGTGCCCTGCTCTACGCCTCAGCCAAACAGCTCCGCTGAAAAATTAATGCTCGGGCTCTCTTGCGTTGCTTAGCTCTTCACTTCGCCGGACCCGCTCGCCTGTGCACTCTGCTTCGCGGTAACCGTTGCCTCATCCAGGCACTCGCAGTCAATAGCGCCCGACAGCGCCGCCGTCTCCAGCCGGCCAAAACAATCTGCAAGCCGCGGCAGCGCGAGATTCGCCGCAGCTCCGCGGAGAGAATGCGCCGTGCGTGCAACATCTGCGACTGACGTCGAGTTCCGCATCTTTTCAAATTGCCCATCAAGACCCGCAAAGAACTCGCGCAATGTCGATTGCCACTCCTCGTCGCCAAGCACCTCGCGCATCTCATTGGTGAACTCCCGGTTGACCAGCGCTGGAATCTCCGAATGTGGGTCGGCCATTTCAATACCTTCGCTTCCTTCGGCTGTAACTGAATCGTCGATGCTCTGTTGCGCCGCTGAATTCCGGCCCGACCAGCGATCCAGCACTTCACGCAGACGCTTGCGATCGAGCGGCTTGGCCAGGTAATCGTTCATGCCTGCGGCAAGGCAAGCCTCCCGGTCGTCGACCATCGCGTTGGCCGTCACGGCCACGATCACGGTCTTTCCCTTTGCGCCCGGCAATGCGCGAATCGCGCGTGTTGCTGCAAGACCGTCCATCGAAGGCATCTGCACATCCATCAATATCAGGTCGTACTCGCACGCCCCTACACGGTCCAACGCATCACGCCCGTTGTCGGCCAGATCTGCGCGATAGCCAAGACGGTTCAAAAGCCCCACCGCAACCTGCTGATTGATCGTGTTGTCTTCAGCAACCAGAATGCGAAGTCGTGACTCCGTGTACTGAGCAGCGTGATCGCCCGCTTCGGCGTCAAGCGCACTATCCACGTTCTGAGGCATGGTTTCCGATTCCTCGCTCGCTTCACTGACGCATCTGAGTGGAACCTCAAACCAGAATCGGCTGCCCGTGCCCTCTTCACTCACAAACCCGATTCGGCCTCCCAGCGTCTCTGCAATGCGACGCGAGATGGCAAGCCCAAGTCCTGAGCCGCCGAACCTCCGTGCCACCGACGAGTCGGCCTGCGTAAATTGTGTGAACAGCCGCGACTGCACCTCCGCCGGAATGCCGATGCCGGTATCTGTGACCGACACAAACAAATTAGGTCGCTCGCTATTCCACAGAATGTCCGCCTCGATCACCACGCTTCCTGCTTCAGTGAACTTCACGGCGTTGCCCGCCAGGTTCAGCAGTATCTGTCGAATTCGGCTGGCATCTGCCTCGAAGACTCCGTGGGCAGCCTCGCCGATCAAACAGGTCATTTCCAGCTTCTTGCCTTTAAGCCGTGGCGTCAGAATGTCCACCACTCCCTCGATCAGGCTGCGCACTTCAAAGCTGCACGGCTCAAGCTCCAGTCGTCCCGCTTCCATTCTTGAAAAATCGAGGATATCGTTGATCACCGTCAGCAGCGCATCGGCAGACTCGCGGATCGTATTCGCGAAGTGCCGTTGCTCGGCGCTTAGTTTTGTGTCCAGCATCAGGCTGGTCATGCCGATGATGCCGTTCATCGGCGTGCGTATCTCGTGGCTCACCGTCGCCAGAAACTCTGACTTGGCCCGGTTCCCGCTCTCCGCCTGCTCCTTGGCTGCGCGCAGCACCTGCTCCACATGTACTGACTCCGTGATGTCGGAGTGAATTCCCACCACTCCACCTTCCGGCGTCGGATACTCCACGGTTCTTATCCATCGCCCATCAGCAAACTCGATCACTAAAGGCTCACCTGTTGCATTGCGATGCCAGGCAAGACGCTTTGTGACCAGCGCATCCAACTCAGCGCCCTTGGCCGCATAGGCGCCCGAGTGCGCCACTCCTTTTAAAATCGACTGGAAATCTGAGTGCCCGTCGATCAGCACTGCACTGGCAGGATAAATTTCGCGGTATCGTTCGTTGCATACGGTCAGCCGGTCCTCGTTGTTATAAAGAACAAACCCCTCCGAGATGCTTGAAATGGCCGCGAGTAGATTTCCTTCCAGTTCCCGCAGACGCGCGCGCGCGGCAAGCTCCTCGGTAACGTCGCTCGCCGTGCCGCGATATCCGGTAAAAACATTGTTGGCGTCAAAGACCGGCTTGCCGCTGATGCGCAGCATGCGTCGCTTGCCGCTTGATGTCAGCTTGCAGTAGGTTATGTCGCGGAAGGGAAGTCGCTGCTCAAGAACGGAGTTGTGCTCGGCAACTACTTCGGCAGAGTTGGCGCGCGCCATCATTTCCACGCGCGATTGTCCGACTTCTCCCGCCACCCTGTCCCCTGTCGTGTTTTCGTATCCGAGGATGCGCGTAAAGCGATGCTCGGCATCGGTCTCCCAGAACCAGTCAGATGACGACTGCGCAAAATCGCGAAACAATTCTTCACTCAACTTCAGCGCATGATGGATCTGCCGCCGCTCACTGATGTCGCGAAGAATGCCCACGAAGTGACGCTCTCCGGCCACTATCAGTTCACCCACCGAGAGCTCCACGGGAAATATTGTTCCATCCTTGTGACGCGCGCGCTCTTCACGCCCTCTGCCGATAACCCTCGGTTCGCCCCCACGAAGATATCGGTCCACATATTTATCGTGATGCGCGGCTTCTTCGGCTGGCAGTAGTAGATTGACAGACATGCCGACCAGTTCCGCGCGTTCGTAGCCGAATGTGCGCTGCAACGAGCGGTTGGTATCGAGTATCTTCATCGATTGGTCGGTGATCACGACGCTTTCACCCACAGTATCGAGAATGGTTTTCAGATGGCGGTCGGCCGACTCCCGCGCCAGGACCACTGCCTGTTGCAGCTCGCCCTCCATCAACTGGTCGGCGTGACGTGTTAACCGCCGCTCGCGGTCGTTTTCGTCATAGGAAAGGCTCACCAGCTCGCACAGCTTCGCCAGGTCTATCTCGCCGCTGATGGATGTAGCCTTTTGCAATTGACGATGGAGAAGTTTATGCATCACGACTCGCTGATGGTAGTAACTGTCATGGTTTGGTTGTGCAGCTCGCAACGTCCGGTGTACTCGTGCGGAGCAATTTCTCCATAGGAGTAGAATCCGGCCGTTACCGTCTGCGGGCCAAGCGCCGTAGCCACAGCTTCAGCTTCATCGCTCACACGCTGACCCAGCAGCAGCTTGCGGCCGATGCAACTGACCAGCAATCCCAGGCAAGGCTTGTCTTGTTGGGCAGCTTGAATGCCGGCGCGTGAGGCGCCCTCAACCAGTTCGTCAAAGTGTCCGCGCATTAACTGTGCACTGTAACCTTGCGGAACATCGCCGGCAAATGTGAGGCTCTGTGCCTTTTCATCGATTGCGATAATTGTTCTCACCACCGCACTTGTCTCTTCGCCGCGCGGCCACACCGTTAACGGAAACAGCAACGCGCTTCCCGGAAGATGGGCCGCCTCTTCACCCAGATAGCGCTTATAGAGACGCAATGCTGGCTCTGCATCCAGCTCAAAAAGCACATTGGTTGATGAACGCGTTATCGTGCGTTCGGGGCCAAATCTCTTCCAGCCGCCGTAGCTTCCCCAACCTATCTCAAGCCGCTCACCGTAAAAACCAATCGCTGCTATCAGGCCTTCGGCGGGCGCGCAGTCCGCGCCTACAAATGTCTGCCTGAAGTCCGGTCCATCGCCGGCCAAGCCTCCGGTAACAAGAACATGCTCAGGAAGAACTGCACGCAGCCCCGCTACCAGGGCTGTTCCGTTGGTGCGTAGTCCATCTGCCAAAATAAATACGCTGCGCAACCCCTGCACCGGCAGACTTGACCCGAGCGCGGCGCCGGCGGCTTCCGAGCCAGACGGGTCCAGGATTGGTTCCATCGCTAAATGAACAGAGGAAGATTCAAAGCATAGAGCTATGGCAGATATACTTTCGTCTGTAACTTCGTTTCCGGTAATCTCACCACCGGTCGAGCAGCCAACTATCCGCGCTGCCGGACACATCCGGCGCAGATCTTCATAAACAGGAACCCACGCAAGCGCTGACGGCGCTGCAAAATACAGCACCAGCGACGCTTCTTTCGCTATAGGGTCCCAGTGCCACCCTGTTTCTTCCTTCCAGGTGATGGGAATAATGTTCATTAGATCGGCCTTTCATCAACCACGCAGGCGCGGACTCGTTCGCGGATTGCGCCCTCGTGCGGTTCTTCCTCTTCGGGTTTTCTCAGCAGATTTAACCGAATACTTACCCGCGCGAGTTATCGAGAGCCGTACTCATGCAGTAGCTTAGTCTACTCTCAACCTGACAGCAATAGGTTGCCGTACCACTTTAGTACCACTTGGACTAACAATAATTGGTATGACAAATGTATGTCGCGTCGTTACGAAAGAAGCATTGCGTGTACAGAGAGTGAACCTGAATTGGCGGTTTGAACTCGCGTCAGCGCGCGGAAAGCCCGATTCACGGGTCATCCCTACTTCTGGCACCGCATATTCGTTGTGAAAGATTTGCAGGCATGATATGCTTGCTCCATTTCGTGGATAAAGTTAAGGATATTTCTCGGGGGCTTTTGCTCTAATCTTGGCTTTTTGCAATTCGTTTATGCAGAACAAAAGTATCAATGTCGATTCCTATTTGAAGGCGCTTCCGCAGGACCGCCGCGAAGCGCTCGAAGCTGTGCGCGCCATCATCCTCGCTAACCTTGACCACGATTACGAAGAGGGCATTCAGTACCGAATGATCAGCTACTACGTGCCGCACCGGATTTATCCAAAGGGCTATCACTGCGATCCGCGCCAGCCGCTGCCTTTTGTCTCATTGGCTTCGCAAAAGAACTACATGTCGCTTTATATGATGTGCCTGTATGCAGGTGGGCAGCCGGACAGTCCGGGAGCACTTCTCTCCAATTGGTTTCACGAGGCTTGGGCCAAGACCGGCAAGAAGCTCGACATGGGCAAGGCCTGCATTCGTTTTAAGAAAATTGAAGATCTGGCCCTCGAGGTTATCGGTGAGGCTATCAGGCGCGTCCCAGCGACCGTTTATATTAAACAATGCGAGCAGTCGATTGAAAAATACAAAGCATCTAAGCCCAAACGCAAACCAACCGCTTCAAGGCGACGATCTACTAAATAATCTGCTTCACTAACTCCAACTGAATGCTTTGTACGCTACCACGCCTTCGGCGCAGGCTTCGCAATCAGCACGCCCAGCGCGCAACTCGCCATGCGCGCAAGCTCTCCATCCGCGCGACTGGTAAGGATAATCGGCACCTTCGCGCCTACCACCACACCGGCAGCCAACGCGCCAGCCAGATACTGAAGCTCTTTGAAGAGAATATTGCCCGCCTCAAGGTTCGGCACCATCAGCAGGTCAACATCGCCCGAGACCGGTGACTCTATCTTCTTGATGCGCGCGGCATCGCTCGAGATTGCGTTATCAAATGCCAGCGGCCCATCGACGATCGCACCAGTTATCTGTCCGCGGTCAACCATCTTGCAGAGCGACGCAGCATCCAGCGTCGACGGTATCGCCGGGTTCACGCTCTCAACCGCTGAAAGGATCGCCACCTTCGGATTTTGAATCTCAAGCGCGTGCATCATGTCGATGGCATTCTGCAAAATATCTATCTTCGTCTCAAGGTCCGGCTGAATGTTCACCGCCGCATCCGTTACAAAAAGCGGTTTGTGATACGACGGCACATCGAGCGCAAACACATGGCTGATGCGGCGTCCAATACGCATTCCGCCCTCGCGCGATACAACCGCGCCCATCAACTCATCCGTATGCAGTGAGCCCTTCATCAGCATCTGCGCCTCGCCCTTGCGCGCCAGCTCAACTCCTTTTATCGCCGCCATCCGGCTCTCGCTCACGTCGACTATCGGAATCGTGCCCAGGTCAATCTTCAACTCCGCGGCAACGCTGCGTATCTTCGCCTCTGACCCAACCAGTATCGGCTCGATCAATTTGTCCTTGAACGCCTGGTACGCGCCGCCCAGCGAAACTTCATCACACGGCCACACCACGGCCGTCTTAACCGGCGGCTTAGAAGTCGCGCGCGCAATCATCCCCAAATAGTGGCGATACGGATTCTTCACTATCAGCTCCGGCAGAGGCAGCGTCGACCAGCGTTGCGTCTTTTCCGGCGCAAGCAAATGTGCGCTCCCTGTAAATATCGATGCCCCAGCGCTATTGTGCGCTTCGCAATCAAAAATAATTGTCTTTGTCTTATCTTCCTTGGCCGTCACGCGCACTTTCACCAGGATGCGGTCGCCAACGCGAATACGCGTCTGAAACGCGAGGCTCACGTTCGTCAGTGTGCATCCCGGCCCCGGTATGTTCATGCTGAAGAGCCCGGAGATCAAGGACGCGCACCACATATTCGGACCCGTAGGAGGAATACCGCCGCCGCGTTCTATTTGTTCGTCCGTATTGAGCACCGCGCGAAAACCCGAAATCGACGCAAACGCCATCGCATCATCTTCATTGAAAACGTGCTCGGTAGTGGCCGTATCGCCGATGGCGATCTCCTCATACGTTTTGCTCTCAACAAATCCCAGGTTCATTTCTCTCCTCTTTCGCCGCCGGTCTTTCCGCACAACGCCTCTACTCATCATAGGTCGCAACAGCAACAGTAGGACGTGACTGCAATCACCGGCCCCCATGACAGAAAAATTTATGAGAATATTTACATCTCCACTCGCCGCAACTCCTTAGCATCTTTATGATCGCCTTCATCGCCGAGCCGCATCCCGGCATCGTATGCTGGATTCATTGGCTGAATAGAGTGAGAACATCAATGACAAACAAACTGACAAACAAACTCCGTTTTGGATTGATCGGTACAGGGCGCATTGGCCCCGTGCATGCTGAAACCCTCGCTTTCCGCGTTCCTGAAGCGCAGCTCGTCGCCATCGCCGACCCGCGCACTGAAGTGGCGCAAAAGCTCGCTGATCGCTGCAACAACCCGCGCATCATCAATACAGGCGAAGAACTCATCGCCGACCCCAACATCGACGCCGTCGTCATCTGCTCGCCAACCGACATGCACGCCGACATGGTCGTCGCCGCCGCCAAGGCCGGCAAGCACATCTTCTGTGAGAAGCCTGTCTCACTCAGCCTCAAGGAGATCGACCGTGCCATCGCAGCCGTCGAAGCAGCCGGAGTCAAACTCCAGGTCGGCTTCAATCGCCGTTTCGATTCCAACTTCCTCCGCGTCCGTCAGGCCGTCGAATCCGGCGAGATCGGCACACCAAACCTCTTCCACATCGTCAGCCGCGACCCCTTCCCACCACCGCTCACTTATCTGCGCCCGTCTGGCGGAATCTTCCTTGACATGATGGTCCACGACTTCGACATGTCCCGCTTTCTCATGGGCGAAGAGGTCGACGAGATCTACGCCACAGGCGCGGTCATGATCGACCCCGGCTTCGCCAAGGAAGATGACTTCGACACCGCGGTCGCAATTCTTCGCTTCAAGAGTGGCGCTATCGGCACCATCGACAACAGCCGCAAATCCACCTTCGGCTACGACCAGCGCGTTGAGATACTCGGCAGCAAAGGCAAGATCGCAGCCGATAACCGCTACGCCAATCAGGTCGTCGTCAGCGGCGAAAAGTGTGTCTATCAGGACCTGCCCTACAACTTCTTCATGCAGCGCTACACGGACAGCTTCACCGCCGAGGTGCAGGCTTTCACCAAAGCCGTCCTAGAAGACAAGCCCACACCCGTCACCGGCGCTGATAGCCGCATGCCGGTCGTTATGGCGCTCGCAGCAGGCAAGTCGGTCAAAGAGCATCGCCCGGTAAAGCTCAGCGAGATCACCGCCTGATTCATCTCCACAAAACAAAAAGGCCGGAGGCTTTTAGCCCCCGGCCTTCGTATTTCAATCGCGCTCAATAGAAGTAAGCACTGATCGTCAATCCCAGCAGCGTCAATCCGATCGCAATCGCCGTAAAGCCCACAACTCGCGATACGTTAATCTCCCACTTCTGCGGCGCTGTGCCCAAACGCGATTCCAGTTTGCCTTCCTTCACCATGCGGTCATACTCAAGCTGCCGCTTGGTTTTGTATTCGTGTTCGCTCTCCACTCCAGTGAAGACCACCATGTCCATCGGGAAACTTCCCGGGCGCAAGTGCGTGTTCACAAAGTGGATCATGAAGATGAACAGAATTGCCAGCAGTCCCTCTTCGCTGTGAATCACAAGTGCCGCGTTCAATGCCCAGCCGGGCAGGAACGTCGAGAAGAATGGCGCAAACCACATCGCATAACCGGAGAAGCCGATGATGACCATTCCCCAGAACACCGCCCAGTAATCAAACTTCTCCCAGTACGCATAGCGTTCGAACTGCGGCCGTTTGCCCAGTCCGACAAACCAGCGCATGTGCATCACCAGGTCCTTGGCATCCTTGAAATTTGCCACCATCGATGTCGGACCCCAGAAAACGCCCTTTTGACGGCGGATAAACGCGCTGACGAAGATGTCCTTGACGTGATTCAGAAACGCCAGCGTCATGATAACCGCACAAAGTTTGTGAAAGAACAGGATCGCACCACGTCCGCCCACTGCACTGGCCATCATTTGCGCCCACGGGCTTTCACTGAAGCGCAACGGCAATCCCGTCGCAGCCAAGCCCAAAAACGTCGTGAAGAGGATCACATGCATCCACCGCTGCGCACTCGTAAAGCGCTGGAAGTATCTTTCCTGCGTTGGAGCTTCAGTGGTTGCTGCCTGTGTGCTCAAGGTCTTATCCACATTACTCATGTGAGCCTCCTTTTTTGCTGCTCTGTATCTGCTGGAGCCGTGCGCGTATCAGCCAAAGGATCGTATGAAGGATGAAGAACGACAGCACGCTGAAGAGCAGGATGTTCATGAAAAGTCGTATGTAGTAAAGAGCCGGGCTCGCCTTCCAGTCATACGCGTTCGCGTGTGGCTGATACTTCACAAAGCTCGCATTGGCTCCGGCATGGCATCTGCCGCAGGTCGTAATCAGGTTCTTCGGGTTCACTGGCGACCGCGGGTCGTTTGTCGGCAGAACCTCGTGCGCTCCATGGCAATCCCAGCAACGTGCCGTCTCAACATAGCCGCCCAGCGAACCAAGCTGCGAGTGGAACGTGTCCCTGTACGTCGTGAACTTGTCCTTGTGGCAACTGCCGCAAATTGGTGTCGACTGGCTGCGAAACGCCGCCGCTGTCGGCTCAACAATATCGTGCGCCGTGTG
Source organism: uncultured Acidobacteriaceae bacterium (assembly GCA_903842845.1). Lineage (GTDB taxonomy): Bacteria > Acidobacteriota > Terriglobia > Terriglobales > Acidobacteriaceae > CAIMNN01. The sequence goes on from CAIMNN010000247.1 coordinate 12,782, forward strand.
GCAATCCGAGCAGACCGGAGCGTCGTTGTGCCCGTTCGCAATCGCTTTGCCGTGTACGCCGCCCATGTAATTCGCAACCGTACCCGCGTGGCACTTGCCGCAGGTCTGCGGTATATTGTCCTTCGAGGTCGGGCTCGTCGGGTCCTTCTGGCTCAAAATGTGATGCGAACCGTGGCAGCTCGAGCAGCTCGCAGCAACCAGCAAACCTTCTTTGCTCAGCGCATACCCATGGATCGAATCCACATACCGCGGAGCTACGCTCTTCAAGCCGTGTTTTTCGGCCATTCCGCCGTTGCCGTGGCATTGACCGCAGGTCTTCGGAATGTTCAACGCATATACCGCCGAACGCGCGTCGGTCTTCGTGACTATCTCGTGAGCATTTCCGTGGCAGCTGATGCAGGGATGATCTTTCGATGAAGAGTGAATGCTCGTCGCCAGCTGCGATGCCTCATCCGAGTGGCAGCCCTCGCACTTTACCTTCTCAACTTTGTCAGGATGCGGATAGCCCTTGATTGATGCATGGCACTCCACGCATTTCATTCCGCTGTGTATGCTGTCGTGGAACTTCTTCTCGTCCACGCTCACGCTTTTCCCTGAGCCGTCTTGCAGGCTCGCATCCGAGTGACAGGCAAGGCAATCCGATGCGGATTGCGCTCGTCCCACCGTTGCGGCAAGAAGAAGCACCAACCCGGGAATAATTAGTAGCTTGATTCGTGTTGATTTCATGCGAGCTCCCTCGGCAATCGTTCCTTCACTCGCAGTTTGACCATTTCACTGTGAGCGGTACGGCATCAGGACGGGGAGAGCCCTTTGTCGTTGACCTTGTAATTAGTACAGGGAAAAATGTTCACTACCCAGTGATGTTTGTCACACGATATCGTTGCTCATTTGGTAACTGGCCACCTCGCCCACTTTCGCCTCCTCAAACCGATTTCCAAACATCGGTGCAAATCATTCATTATGATGAACTCCAGGCTCTAATCGGAGGTCCCCGTGTTCGCAATAAACTCATCCATCAAGTGCTTCTCTCTGCTTCTGCTTGCGTCTGCGGCCTCGCTCGTCTCAGCGCAAACCGCGCCAAAAACCTCGCTCCTCGCCCTCTCCAAGCACGACCACACCCTCGCCATCGTCGACCCCGTAACGCTCAAGGTCCTCGCTCGCCTCCCAGTCGGTGAAGACCCCCATGAGGTCATCGCCTCTGCCGATGGCAAAACCGCCTATGTATCCATATATGGTGGCGGCCGCTTCCACTCACTCTCCGTCCTCGACCTCGCAGCCCAAAAAACGCTCCCCGATATCGACACCGGCGCGCTCAACGGTCCGCACGGCCTCTTCTGGGCCGATGGCAAACTCTGGTTCTCCGCCGAAGGCGCCAAAGTCGTCGCCCGCTACGACCCCGCCACCGGTAAGTTCGACTGGGTCATGGGCACCGGCCAAAACCGTACCCACATGCTCTACGTCATGCCCGGCAGCAAGCAGATATTCACAACAAATGTCAGCTCCGCCACCGTCAGCATCCTTGAAGAGATCACTCTCCCGACAATGAACCCACCGCAAAGCCAAAAAGGAATGCAGCCTCCTCCACTAGCAAACGCCTGGCCGCGCACAAACTGGGAGCAAACCCTTATCCCCGTTGGCAAAGGCGATGAAGGCTTTGACGTCTCGCCCAATCGTAAAGAGCTCTGGACCGCCAACTCCGGCGACGGCACCCTCTCCGTCATCGACCTCAAAACCCGAAAAGTAGTCGAAACCATCGATGCAAAACTCTTCGGCGCCAACCGTCTGAAATTTTCCATCGACGGAAAACTAGCGCTCATCTCCAGCCTGCGCGGCGGCGATCTCGTCATTTACGACACAGCCACCCGCAAGGAATTCAAGCGCATTCCCATCGGCCACGGCGCAGCCGGCATTCAGCTCGACCCCGACGGCACCCGCGCCTTTGTTGCCTGTACCCCCGACAACTACGTCGCCGTCATCGACCTCAAAACCTTCACCGTCTCATCAAAGCTCGATGTCGGCGGCGAGCCCGACGGCCTGGCCTGGTCCATCATTCAATAATTGTCCGGCGCTTTAATGAATCACAAGGGCGCGAATTACTCCAATGAGAACCGCGCCCACAAACAACCACGCCGAGTTAATGCGCGCGAACAGCACCAATCCCAACCCGGCCAGCGCGATCAACGCGCTCCACACATCGATCATCGCCGTCTTCGCCATATATAAAGTCACCTGCGCCATCAGCGCTATCGCCGCCGCAGTCACGCCCGCAAGAAACGCCGACGCCCCCGCCGAACGCCGCAACTTACCCGCGAACACCGATATCGCAACCGCCATCGGAAACGACGGCAAAAAAATCCCAGCCGTCGCCGCTGCCGCTCCCGCCCAACTCTGCGTCAGATACCCGATAAACGTCGCCGTCGCAAACACCGGCCCCGGCGTCAGTTGCCCCGCAGCAATCGCGTCATAAAGCTGCGCTCCCGTTATCAAGTGCAGCCGCTCAACCAACTCAGCCCGCAAAAAAGCTATCAACACATAACCGCTGCCGAAAACCGTAAACCCCAGCTTGAAAAACAACACGAACAGCGAACCCACAGCACCCGCGCCCAAAACCAATTTGCCGAAGAAGGGAATCAGCAAAAGGGAATTACTTCGCGCCCCCGCACCCTTCCCCGTGCCCTTGCTCTTGATGAAATAAAACGCCAGTGCCAGCACTCCCGCGCCCAGCAAAATAAAAACTCCCGGCTGCATAAACCACGCCGCGACCAAACTCAAGACCGCCAGCACAATCGCAACCCAACCGCGCAGCGCCCTCCGCCCCAATCTATAAATAGCCTCAATGAGTATCGCCACCAGCGCCGGCCGCGCGCAATAAAGTATCGACGGTGTAACAGGCAGCATTCCATACCGCTGATAAAGCCACGCCAGCAGCAGCGTCGCCAGCGCACCCGGCAAAATAAATCCCGTCCCCGACAGCAGCAACCCTGCAACCCCTGCCCGCCGGTAACCCAAAGCCATCGCAACCTGTGTCGACGCCGGCCCGGGAAAAAGATTCGCCGCACCCACCAGATCCAGGAACTCTTCCTGCTTCACCCAACCCCGCCGCGCGACCACCTCTTCCTGCATCCGCGCTAGATGTGCCGCCGGCCCGCCAAAAGCCGTCGCTCCCAGCCTCAAAAAATAAGCTCCGCACTCCCACAACGCGGATCGCCGCGGCTTTTCCATTCCACTCAACCCTTGCGTCCCCAACTGACCCGCGACTCCGCCAGTATCACTATCAACGCAAATATCAGCAGCAGGTCGAGCCGCGATTCATGCAGAAAACTCAACAATCCATAGTGCGCAAGCTGCGCCGGCTGAAATCCTAGGAACGAGTGTCCCAGCAGGATCGGTATCTTGGTCGTCACCAGCGCGCCCAGCATCACCCCCAGTAACATCAACGCTGCGTCGCCTGCAAACAGATTAGAAACAAGCGCCAGCGCCGACACCATCTCCAGCAGCGCCACAAACTGCGCCATCTGCGTCGGCACAGGCAGCCCGATGCGCGTAAAGCGACCCGCTCCAAGCTCCTCCGCCCACAGGAACTTCAACAGCCCCTCCGTGAAAAAAATCACTGAGACAATGATGCGTAACAGGTGCAGGGGAAGTGCTTTTTTCATAAACTGAACCTCTTTCTGCGGCCTCCGCTGCTGGTTTCCGGTCGCATGGGCAAAGATTACATGAATTTTCTCCGCATTATTGCCCGTTTTTTGCCTCTCAAGCCATTTTGCTCCTTCAAAGTGCCATTTGCTCACAAGCCAACCCCGGCCTCGTCCGTTAAACTGGATGAGATAGAGGTTTTGAGCCGACCAGCTCTTTTGAGCCCCGGCTTCAGGATCAACCTATTTGCAAGGGAAATAGAATTGGATTTGCCCCCTACCGGTTTTGGAAGCGTGGGTGCGGTCAAATATAATCAGATTTTCCCTGTGTCCAGCTTGAACAGGATGGAATTTTTGTGAGCAGTGAGGGTGTGCATATTTTTTCCGCGAATCCGATGCAACACGTGGCGTCCCATTCAATGTGCTCCTCTCCTATGAGTACGCACAGCACTGCGCTTCGGCCCCGTCAGTTTAACGGCCGCAGGCTGGCCCGGCTCTTGCTGGCCGCCTTTGCGCTTTGCATGCTTTTCACCGTCTTCGCTCCGGTCAAGGCCAGCGCGCAGAACATCGAGCAGATACGCATCATTGGCAACCGCCGCATCCCCAAGGAGACGATCATCGCCCGTCTCTTCACGCGCGTCGGCGATTCCTATGATCCCATCTCCATTGAGCGCGACTTCAACTCGCTCTGGAACACCAGCTACTTTGAAAACCTCCGCATCGAGCGTGAGGACTCCGCAAAAGGCATCATCCTCAACGTCTTCGTCGAGGAAAAGCCGAACATACGCGAGATCAACTACAAGGGCCTCAACGCCGTCTCTCAGTCCGACGTCCTCGACCGCTTCAAGAAGGAAAAGGTCGGCCTGACCGTTGAAAGTCAATTCGATGAGACTCGCATCAAGCGCGCTGAGACCGTACTCAAGGCCATCCTCTCCGAGCACGGCCACCAGTTCGCCACCATCAAGACCGAGATCAAGAAGATTCCACCCGCCAGCGTGCAGGTGAACTTCAACATCAAGGAAGGCCCCACGGTCAAGGTCGGCGAAATCAAGTTCAACGGCAACACGCACCTCAGCAGTCTGGTGCTCCGCCGTTCCATGAAGAACCTCAAGCCCGTGGGTATCCCCTACTCCATCTTCTTTGAGAACCTCTTCGCCAAAACCTACGATTCATCCAAGCTCGAGGAAGACTCCTACCGTGTCATGCAGGCCTATCGCGACAAGGGCTACTACAACACGGCGGTTGAGACGCCCAAGACCCAGGTCCGCGACGAAGGTGGCTTGAACTTCCTCACCTTCCAGCCGAAAAAGGGCAAGCGGGTTGATATCCTCATGCCCATCGAAGAGGGCGACCGTTACCGCCTTGGCACCATCACCTTCACCGGCAACAAGGCCGTGCAAAACGTAAAGGCGCTGCGCTCCACCTTCGCGGTCAAGGATGGCGACTGGTTCAACGCAACCCTCATCGGCAAGGGACTCGAAAACCTCAAGAAGGCCTACGGACAGCTCGGCTATATCAACTTCGCCGCCATCCCCAAGCCATCCTTTGACGAGGCCAAAAAGACCGTCTCGCTCGTCGTCGACATCGACGAGGGCA
>CAIMNN010000248.1 GCA_903842845.1 uncultured Acidobacteriaceae bacterium
GGATGGGTCCCAGCATTTGAACAGGAACAGCATGACGAAGAATGTTGAGTAATCAAAGATGGAGCTGATGGGGCCGACGCAGAGAATGAAGCGCTTGATCTCGCCGATCTTCCAGGGGCGCGGCTTCGCGACCAATTCGTCGTCGACGGCGTCGTTGGGGATGGGCACCTGGGAAAAGTCGTAGAGCATGTTGTTGGTCAGAATTTGAATTGGGGCCATGGGGAGAAATGGAAGAAAGGCGCTGGCGCCGAGGACGCTGAACATGTTGCCGAAGTTGGAGCTTGCTCCCATCCGGATGTATTTGAGTATGTTGGCGAAGACCTTGCGGCCTTCGATGACGCCGCCTTCGAGCACCATGAGGTCTTTTTGCAAGAGGATGAGGTCGGCTGATTCTTTGGCGATGTCTGCGGCGGTGTCGACGGAGATGCCGATGTCGGCTGCGCGCAGCGCGGGGGAATCATTGATGCCGTCACCGAGGAACCCGACGACGTGGCCTTTACCACGCAGTAGTCGAACGATGCGTTCCTTGTGAGCGGGGGAGAGCCGGGCGAAGAGAGTTGTTTTCTCCGCCGCATCGGCGAGCTCGGCGTCGGACATTGTTTCGATATCACCGCCGAGCAGCATGGAGTCAGCGACGAGCCCAACGTCATGGCAGACCTTGCGACTGATAAGGTCGTTGTCGCCGGTGAGAATTTTTACATCGACGCCATGTTTGTGTAGCGCTTCGATTGCGGTTGTAGCGCTCGGCTTCGGCGGATCAAGGAATGCAACATAACCTTTGAGTACAAGGTCGTGTTCATCTTCCTTGGAGCAAGCGGTTTTGCCGGTCAGATCCTTGACTGCAACTGCGAGAACCCGGAAACCATCGTTGCTCAGGTTTGCATACGCGCCCTTTAAACCTGTCATCAGGGCCGGGTCCATTGGCGAGAGCTTGCCGTCCAACTCGAATTGCGAGCACTGATGGAATATCTCTTCAGGCGCGCCCTTGGTGAGCAGCATGGATTTGCCTTCGGGAGTCTCAACAAGCACGGACATCATGCGGCGCGTGAAGTCGAAGGGGATTTCGTCGAGCTTTTTGAATTTTTCGACCAGGTCCTTCTGGTGAAAATCGACACAATTCAGAATCGCGGTGTCGAGAAGGTTTTTCAGACCGGTTTGAAAATGACTGATGAGATAACCATCCAGCATCACTTCATCGGTTTCGCGTCCGGCGACATTGCAATGCCGTTGGAGGACGACGCGATCTTCAGTGAGCGTGCCGGTCTTGTCGGTGCAGAGCACATCCATGCCGCCGAAGTTCTGAATGGCGTTGAGGCGCTTGACGATAACTTTTTTGCGGCTCATGGCCAGCGCGCCTTTGGATAGACAGACGGAGACGATCATGGGAAGCATCTCAGGCGTGAGGCCGACGGCAACGGCCATGGCGAAGAAGAAGGCGCCTTTCCAGTCGTGTTTAGTGAAACCGTTGATGATGAAGACAAGAGGAACCATGACGGCCATGAGCTGAATCATGAGCCAGGTGAAACGACTGAGGCCCGTGTCGAAACTTGTCGGCGCTTCCTCTTGCGTGATTGCGCTGGCCATTGTGCCGAGATAAGTATGAGTTCCTGTTACAACCACGACGGCAGTTGCGGTTCCGCTTTGCACGCTGGTGCCCATGAAGCAGATGTTCTTTAATTCTGTCGGCGAGTTCAGTGGTTTGGTATCTGCCTCGTGAAACTTCTCCACGGGCAGTGATTCACCGGTCAGTGTTCCCTGGCTGACGAAGAGGTCTTTTGCAGTGATAACGCGGACGTCGCCGGGGATCATGTCGCCGGCGGAGAGATTGATGATGTCGCCGGGAACAAGGTCGCGCAGGGGGAGTTCACTCGCCTTGCCATCACGAACCACTGTAGCGGTGACGTGGATCATGGCCTTGAGCTTGGCCGCAGCGGCGCCTGCGCGGGCTTCCTGCAAGAAGCGAAGCGTTACGCTGAGCACGATCATTCCGGCCATCACGCTGCCGGCGCGGGGGTCGGAGGTGGCAAATGAGATGGTGGATAGAACGGCCAGCAGAATGACCAGAGGGTTGCGAAGGATGATCAGTAAGTTGATGAACCAGCCGCGCTGACGTTCCTGCGCGACTTCATTGGGTCCGTATGTGCGCGTACGCGTGTCGGCTTCGCTTTGTGAGAGGCCTGCGGCGGTTGTCTTCAAAGAGACAAGCAGCGCATCACCGTCTTTGCCTGCTGCATCGAGGACGGCTGGTGAAACTTGAATTTTATGTTCTTTTGCTTTCGCGGCAATCAGAACTCCATCCGCTGTGGGAGGAGTGGCTGCGATGCCGGAGGCGGCAACGTTGAGATTCGAATCAGGTTGTTTGATATCAGCGACTGGAGTTGTCACGACCGAAGTTTATATATATTTACCATCCGATTACGGTTCACTATTGCTCACA
>CAIMNN010000249.1 GCA_903842845.1 uncultured Acidobacteriaceae bacterium
CCAGAAGGGTCGCCAGTGCGGCCTTGGGCAGTGCCTCAGGGTAGATCAGTGGGATCAAAGCAATGATGGTGAGGATGGAGCCATTCAGAATAAACATGGGGAGCATCCAGACCTGAGCCCTTGTCTTGATCCTTCCTCCGGATTCAAACGTTGAATCTTCAAACATAACCGGCCTCGTTTCGGGATTGATTCTTCCCTAGCTTAGACACCACGCAGGTTCATTTTGTTCCCGCGGTTCAAAGTTGAACATATTCGTGGTGTTAAATCACCTATATCAGACTTAGACCACGGTTGAAAAGACAAACGCGCAAGTTTCTTGGGCTTGCGCGTGGAAATCAGGACTTACCTGCTGCCCTTTGCAGCGGGCAGTGCAGTTTTCTTGCCACTGTTGGCGCGCCACTCCTGATAAGCAACAAGCATCGGTGCCGCGACTGCGATGGATGAGTACGTGCCGATGAGAATGCCGATGACCAGCGCAAAGCTGAAGCCGTGCAGCACCTCTCCGCCGTAAATAAAGAGCGAAAGTACAGTTAAAAATGTCAGGCCCGAGGTGAGCACGGTTCTGCTCAGCGTCTGGTTGATGCTGCGGTTCACCACTTCAGGCAGGCTCTCCTTGCGGTTCATGCGCAGGTTCTCGCGGATGCGGTCAAAGACGACGATGGTGTCGTTCATCGAGTAACCGATAAGGGTGAGAATTGCGGCGATGACCGTGAGGCTCATCTCCTGATTTGTCAATGCAAACGCGCCGACCGTGATGAGCGTGTCGTGGAAGACCGCGACCACGGCAGCGACGCCGTAGATGAGCTCAAACCGGAACCACAGATACACAAGCATGCCCAGGAGCGACCAGAGCGTCGCTATGATGGCTTTCTTCTGGAGTTGCTTGCCGACCGTCGGACCGACCACCGAGACGTTCTGGATGGTGTACTGGCCCGGGTAGATGGTATCCAGCGACTTGTTGATATTGGCGCGGCCGTTGTCGAGCTGGTTCTCATTGCTCTCACGCGGCAGGCTGATCAACACTTCGTTCTGCTGGCCCTGGGCTGTACCCGCGATGGTCACAATCTTGGCATCGCGAATGCCGATAGAGTCGAGGGATTTGCGAATCTGCCCAACATCCGGTGCACTCTTGAACTGCACCTGCACATCGGTGCCGCCACGGAAATCAATGCCCAGGGGCACGGGGCTGCCGATGGAGCCGTAGTGCATCCCCATGCTGATGATGCCGGCGATGCTGAAGATCATGGAGAAGCCGAGGAAGTACCACTTTTTCCCCAACCAGTCGACATTTACACTCTTAAAAAATTCCACTTGAGTCTGCCTTCCTTAAAGGCGGCGGGGAGGCACCCCCGCCGGATGAATCCATTAGATCGAGAGTGCTTCGCCGGGCTGCTTCTTGTTCAGGTGTGCATCAAAGATGACACGCGAGACAAAGACAGCCGAGAAGAGGTTTGCCAAAAGACCAATCGTCAGTGTGACGGCAAAACCCTTGACCGGGCCAGTGCCGAACATGAACAGAATGACGGCCGAGACGATAGTGGTGACGTGGGTGTCGATGATGGTTATCCAGGCGTGCCCGAATCCCTGGTCGACGGCCGCAGACGGGACCTTGCCCGCGCGCAGCTCTTCACGGATTCGCTCGAAGATCAGCACGTTCGAGTCGACGCCCATACCAATGGTCAAAATGACGCCGGCAATACCGGGCAGCGTGAGCGTGGCCGTGGAGAAGCCCATGAAACCAAGAAGAATGATGAGGTTCAACAGCAACGCGAGGTTGGCGTTGATGCCCGAGCCCTTGTAGTAGACCAGCATGAAGGCCATGACGACGAGCACGCCGACGATTGCGGCGGTGACGCCCTGGCGGATTGAATCCGCGCCGAGCGATGCGCCAACAACGCGGCTCTCCAAAACTTTAATCGACGCCGGCAATGCGCCAGTGCGCAGCGACTTCGACAGGCGCTGCACTTCGTCTTCGGTGAAGGTGCCGGTAATCTGGCCACTGTCGCGGATGCCGCTCTGGATGGTGGCAACTTCCTTGACATGGCCGCTCAACAGAATGGCCATGCTCTTGCCGATGTTCTTGCTGGTGTACTCGTAGAAGCGGTCGCCTGCTTCGTTGGTCAGCGTGAAGCTGACGGCGCGGCGCTGGGCCTGGTCGCGGCTCTCCTGCGCGTCGCGGAAGTCACTACCGCTGACGATGGCCGCGCGCTCAAGCACGAAGACCTGGTCGGCGGAGGTTCCACTGAGACCGTTGAAGTGGGCGGCAAGCAGATCAGGAGGCAGAGCGCCACCAGTGGCGGCCGCGGCTTCCGCGTCGCTGGCATAAGGTCCGCCAATGACTGCGTGAACTTCCAGGCGGTCGGTTGCCTGAAGAATGTTCATGATCTTGTCGATGTTTTCTTCGCCGGGCAGCTCGATGAGGACCTGGTCTTCACCCAGCTTGTACTCTTCGATAACCGGCTCGCTCACGCCAAGCTCGTCGACGCGGTCGCGCAGCGTTTCAATCGCCTGCGTGACGGTCTTGTGCTCGAGGTCGGTCTTGACTGTCGGACGCATGGTCAGCGTCCAGGCATTCTCAACGCCGCCACCAGTAATGTCGTACTGGTTGGAGTACTTATTGTCGAGCAGTGTGCGAATCTCCGACGCCTTGCTGTCCGCCGCGCCTACGACGCGGAGAACCAGCGCATTGTTCGGATCAGGCTTTTCAACCGAGGAGACAGTGAGGTTGGCGTCCTTGAGGTCCTTCTCGATGCGCGCGCGCTCAATGTCGGTCTCGCTGTTGATGGCCTCATTGACCTGAACTTGCAGGATGAGGTGCGCGCCGCCCTGGAGGTCAAGTCCCAGGTGGATGCGCTTGGTGACCGCGGCGGCGAGGTCTTTTCCTGTGTATCCGCCGGGGATTCCGATGATGCCGTAGATGCAAACCAGCAGCACCGCAATGATGAGTAATACTTTGCCCTTCAGGTCCTTTTTCATTTCTCGTGTCTCAGATCAGAAAGTTGTAATGCGCGATTAGGACTGAGCTGTCGGCTCGTCATCGCGGGTAACGGCGGCGATTGCTGTCTTGGCCACCTCGAGCTTCAGGTTGTCGGGTGCGACGCGGATGACGATGACGTCGTCCCTGAGAGCGATGATCACACCGCGTATGCCGCCGGCGGTCGTGACCTTGTCACCCTGCTTCAGGTTGGTGAGCATCTCCTGCCACTGCTTCTGCTTCTTCTGCTGCGGACGGAACAGCATGAAGTAGAGCAGCGGAACAAGGAGGAGCAGCGGGAGCATGCCGATCAAACCACCACCGGCCTGCTGCTGCCCGTCAAAAAATGTTGCCAACAAATTTGCCACGATATTCCTTTTCATTCCCGGCCTTTATTTTCAGCCGGAAGAGACCCTGCGCAGGCCTGAGGCCCACGCGGCCACTACCAAACATTTTACGGGGAATTAGCGCCGGAGTGGAGACTTGTCCCTCTTTACGATAAGAAATGCGAGAGCGGGGTAGTGTCAAGGCTGAAGGTCACAGGCAATGACCTCTAAAGGATAGTTTTACAAAGAATTGTGCAATCCGGGGCCGTCCATATAAGGTTTCGGCCCCGGAGAGGTCTGCGCTATTTTTTAGGAGCTTCCGCCGCGGGCGGCTGGTCCTTGGGAATCTCTTTGCCGTTGTAGATGAGCGTCACGTCGGCGTGGAACTGCTTGTAGTCGGAATATTTGATGGTCTGGCGGATATGCACGTCCTGCGCCATGTACCCGCGGCCACCGGCAAAGTGAAGCACGCCCTCGCCAATCGTGTACACCGGGAACCAATAGTGCCCGTCGATCTGCTGCCGCCACGTCATGAACGGCGGATGCAGATCCTCCTGGCCCTTCTTCGTGTCGTCCGGCACTATCCACCCGTTGGTCACCACGATCTGCAACGCGTCCGTGTCCACCCAGATGCGCCCCTTCAGGTAGCGCTTCTTTTTGTCGATCATCTTCGGTGCAACATCAAAG
>CAIMNN010000250.1 GCA_903842845.1 uncultured Acidobacteriaceae bacterium
ATCTTGTTGACGGCGACAATGATGGGAACGTTGGCGGCGCGGGCGTGATCGATGGCCTCAAGGGTCTGCGGCATGACGCCGTCGTCTGCTGCAACAACGATTACAACGATGTCCGTGACCTTTGCGCCGCGGGCACGCATGCGGGTGAAGGCTTCGTGGCCCGGCGTATCGAGGAAGACGATCTCGCGGCCGCTGGCCGGTGACCCCTCTTTGTTGAAGCGGACCTTGTAAGCGCCGATGTGCTGGGTGATGCCGCCGGCTTCGCCTGCTGCAACTTCGGTTTCGCGGATGGCGTCGAGGAGCGATGTTTTGCCGTGGTCGACGTGGCCCATGATGGTGACGACAGGCGCGCGCGGAACTTCGTGCTCGTCGATGTTGTCGCTCTCGAGAATTTCTTCGAGGCTCTCGTTGGCAATCTCTTCTTCGTAGCTGATGACCTTGGCGTCAGCGCCGAACTTGGAGCTGAGGTCCTTGACCATTTCTGCGTCGAGAGATTGATTGACGGTGACCATCATGCCGCTCATGAGCAGGCTGGCGATGAGGTCCTTGGCGCGAATCTCGAGCTTCTCGGCCAGGTCCTTGACGCTGATGCCTTCGGTGACGGTAATCTCACGCGTGATTGGCACCGGCTCGCTGGAGTTGTATTGTGCGCCACCGCCGAACCGTGGTGGCGGCACAAAGCCCTTCATTGGGCCTTCCTTGGTTTTTGGATATTGATTGCGAGCGCCGCCGCGGCCCTTCTGCGTGGAACGCTGCGGGCGCTGGGCTTCCATGGGAGCCGGAGTGGAACCCGGTGCGCCGAAGCCACCAGGGCGGGGGCCGAATCCGCCACCGGGGCGTGGACCGCCGAAGCCGGGGCGTCCGCCGGGGCCGGTTGGTGCGCCGGGGCGTGTGGGATGCTTGGGACGCGGACCGCCGGCGAATTGGCCGGGGGCTCCTGCGGGACGAGGTGAAGAACCAAAGCCGGGACGTGGGCCTGAGAATCCGGGACGAGCGCCGCGGTCAAATATGGGTTTGCCACGCTGCGGGCCGGGTGCGGGAGCAGGCGGGTTGGCAGCGGCTGCGGCAGCTGCGGCAGATGCAGCGGCGGTTGCGGGGTCAGCCTTGTAGACGGGACGTGGGCCGGTCTGCGGCATGACAACGCGACGGGCTGGCGGCTGCGGAGCGACGGGAGCCGGAGCTTCGACCGGCGGCGCAGCGGCGGTCACTTCAGGAGCGGGAGCAACGGCTTCCTTATGCGCCTTGTGTTCCTTATGTTCCTTGACGGGCTTGGTTTCTGTCGGCTCTTCTACGTCAGACGATGACGCGACAGGCGGCGGAGGTGCGACAGCGACCGGCGGTTTTACAACAACGGCGACCGGAGGCGGCACGACAGCAACGGCTGGTTTGGCGACGACGGCAGCGGCCGGTGGCTTAGATGCAATGGCCGGAGCTTGAGGGGGCGGTGCGACGACAATATTCGGAGCCTGACGCGGCTGGGGAACTATCTTGCGCGGCGCGGTCTTTGCTTCTTCGACGACTTCGGGCTTGGCAGGTGGCTCGACTGGCGCGGGCGGAGCGGCTTTGACAACCGGCTTGGCCGCGGGCGGAGCGGCGGCGACAACGGCCGGAGGCTTGACGACGGGCTTGGCAACAACAGCGACCGGAGCGGAGGCGGCCTGCTTTTGTGCGAGCACAGCTTTCAATACATCGCCGGGCTTGGAGACGTGCGAGAGATCGATCTTGGGAGTGATCGTCTGCTTGGTCTTGGAGCTGGACGCTGAAGCTGAAGAGGACGAAGATGCGCCCGAGTTGAGACGCGCCCTCACCTTTTCCGCTTCGAAATCCTCAATGGAGCTGGAGTGAGTTTTGCCTTCGGCAATATTCATCTCCGCCAACACGTCAAGAATTTGTCTGCTCTTGACTTCCAGCTCACGTGCGAGATCGTTGATCCTTACCTTGCTCATCCGCCTCTTTTCGATTCTGTGCCCGCTCAGCTATTGCTTCATGCATGCCTCGCTGAATGGGCGGGTTACGTCAATTTGTTGCTGGCCGTTACATTGATCCAGTTCTGCATTGTTTGAGCGGCACATACTACGCGCCGCCCTCATTCTCTTCATCGACTTCACGGACCGACTCGGCTTCTTCAAGGACCTCAGCGGAGTTCTCCGCTTCAGCTTCTTCCTGATCGGCGACCAGATCGAGAATCTTTTTGTCCGGATCTGCTTCCGTGGGAGTCTCTTCAGTTGCTTCAGATTCAGTTGCAGTGTCCGCTTCGGTGAGAGCCTGCTTGGCGCGCTTCTTTTTGGGTGCGGCTTCAGCGGCTTCGCCCTCGACGGTTGCTTCGCCCTGGGTTGCGGGGTCGATCTCGGTAGCTGTTTCAGCGGGCTGTTCACCGGTCTCGAACTGTCCGAAGTAGTGGCGGACGGCGACGCTGATCTTCTCGAGCGTTTTTTCGCCGATGCCGGGAATCTCTTCGAGTTGCTCGGGGGTCATGTCGGCAAGAGCTTCCAC
>CAIMNN010000251.1 GCA_903842845.1 uncultured Acidobacteriaceae bacterium
ATGCCGGTGGTGTTGATGAAGAGCTGGTCGCCGCAGCCGCGCTCAACAACTTTCGTGTCGCCGGTGACTATCTGCACGCCAACTGCCTTTGCCGCCGCTGCCATTGAATCGACAACTGCCTTGAGCGTCGCGAAGGGAAGTCCTTCTTCAAGGATGAATGCCGCGCTCATATATTTTGGAATTGCTCCGCCAACCGCGAGATCGTTGACTGTGCCGTAGATCGCGAGCTCACCGATGTTGCCACCGGGGAAGAAGAGCGGCTTGACGACAAATGAATCAGTTGAAAAAGCGATGCGGCCTGCTTCGACCGGCAGCGTTGCCTGGTCGTCCGCTGCGGCTAGCGCGGGATTTGAAAATGCCGGCATGAAGATATCGCGCATCATCTCGGCGGAGAGTCGACCGCCGGAGCCATGACCAAGCACCACGTGTTCGTGGCCGGTCAGCGGCAAAGGGCAGGCAAGCGCGGGAACCGGTGCGTTCGAGCTCATGCTTTGCCTCCGATCGTCACGACTTCATTTGCGGCCGGGCGGCGATAGCGGTAATAAGCTGCGCATGGACCTTCGCTTGAGACCATCGGCGCGCCGAGCGGATTCTCCGGTGTGCAACGATTGCCAAAGGCGGGGCACTCGTTTGGCTTCATGCGGCCTTGCAAGACCAACGCGCTCATGCAATCAGCCGGTTCTTCGGCTGTGATGTAGGCGAGGTCGAATTTCTTTTCGGCGTCGAACTCGCTCCACTCGGCGCGGATGCCGAGGCCGCTCTTGGGTAACATTCCCAGTCCGCGCCATTTGCGGTCGCAGACCTCAAGCACATCAGCGACTACCTTCTGCGCAAGTGCATTGCCGTCGGTGCGGATGCTGCGGCTGTATTGGTTCTCAACTTCGGCGCGGCCTTCTTCCAGTTGCGTGGCAAGCATCACGATTGCCTCCAGCAGGTCGACGGGCTCAAAGCCTCCGGCTACAACCGGAATCTTGAACTCGCGTGAGAAGGTGACGTAATCGTCGAGGCCGGTGATGGTGCAGACGTGGCCTGGAGCGATGAGGCCCTGCACGCGGTTGTCGCCTGAATCAAAGATTGCATGCAACGCCGGCGGAACAAGAACGTGCGAGGCGAGCAGAGAAAAATTCTTTATTCCTTGCCGACGCGCCTGCCAAACAACCATCGCATTCGGCGGAGCGGTTGTCTCAAAGCCTACGCCGAAGAAAACCACTTCCTTGTTCGGATTTTCGCGGGCTATCTTGAGCGACTCCAACGGCGAGTAGACCATGCGCACATCGCCGCCCTGCGCCTTCACGCGCAGCAGGTCAGTCTCAGAACCGGGGACGCGCATCATATCGCCGTAGGAGACGAGGATGACATCATTGCGTCGCGCCAGAGCGATTGCTTTGTCGATAATTTCAAGTGGTGTAACGCAGACCGGACAGCCGGGGCCGTGGATCATCTCCATGCCGCCGGGGAGGAGGTCGTCAATTCCGTAGCGGACCAAAGTATGTGTTTGACCGCCGCAGACCTCCATCAGCACCCAGGGTTTTGTGACTATCTTCTTCAGTCGTGCTAGCAGCGCCTGCGCAAGTTTTTCGTCACGATACTCGTCGACGTATTTCATTGCGCTTTCCCCTCGGTTTTGGGGGCAAAAGTGGCCATCCGCGGCGCATTGGAATCTTCGTAGAGCTTGGGGCTGAAGCTTTCCGGCGCGGCCTCGCCGAGTTCCTCTTCGAGCATGCCCACCTGCTGCATATAGGCGAAAGTCGTCTTCGCTTCTTCCTCGTCTACCTTGCTGATGGCGAAGCCGACGTGGACCAGAACGTAGTCGCCGACCTCAGCCTCGGGCAAAAAATCGAGCGAGGCCTGGCGGATGATGCCGCCAAAGGCAACTTTGCCGACAAGCGTTCCGTCGACGTCCACTTTCTCAATTAATTTCCCAGGAATAGCCAAGCACATCCGGGACCTCCGTTCGGGGGAAGAAGAATCCAACACCCAAAGTCTAGATTTAACTAGACATGATGCAATGTGACGCGAATCACTCCAAAATCAACACTTTGTTGACGTCATCAACTGTACATATGCAAGGTCTTGCAGTTCTGCGTTCAGCGCGATTTGTCCCTTCGCGCACCATTGACATAGGATTGTATTTCGTCAACCTTACACATGGACACTAAGCTCATCGCCGCGCTCCTCGCCTGTCTGCTGCTTGGTATGCGGCATGGGTTTGATTACGACCACCTTGCCGCTATCGCCGACATCACCGCCGTGCAGCGCAACTGGAAGAGCGGCATGAGGCTCGGCATCACCTATGCGCTCGGCCATGCTTTCACCGTCGTCGCTCTCGGCGTCATGGTGCTCGTGCTTCATCTCGGCCTGCCCGAGCGGCTGGACCACTGGACTGAAAAGCTTATTGGTCTCACTCTCATCCTTCTTGGCATCGGTGTTGTTGTCGGGCTACTCCGCCGCCGCCCGCACAAGCACGCACACACACACGATGCATCCGTGCACACGCATCTGCACGCGCATGAGCTTCCGGCGGCCAGCGAGCACTCACACACGAACGTTCACGTCGAGAGCCGCATCGCCGCCGCTGTCAATCTGTTCCTCTGGTTCGGCTGGTGGATTCGCCGCTTCTTTGACCCGCAACTCGCCGCGCCTAAACAATTTCGTTGGAACTATTCCGGCCGGTCGGTCTTCGTCATCGGCGTCATTCACGGCGTCGGCGCTGAGACACCCAGCCAACTCGCACTCTTCTTCATCGCTGCCAACCTCGGGGGCACCACGCATGGGCTTCTCGGCCTCGGTGCATTTGCGCTCGGACTGGTGGCGATGAACACGCTGATGACCGCCACGCTCGGCGGAGCGTTCGGCGCATCCGGCAGACGGCCGGTGATCTACAAGCTCATTGGCTGGACCGGCGCAGTCTACAGTCTTGGTATTGGAATCATCTTTCTTTTCGGGCTCACTAATTTGCTGCCGCAGTTGGGCAACTGAATATCAACACTAAAGTTTTAATGATGATTTATCTCCTGCTTACATGCGGAGTGCAGTAGCAAACCCCGGCAAGTTTCCGTTTAATTTGTTACCGGGCCATGAATATTCAATGAATCATGTCTTTAAGCTCCCACATTTAACCCACAAATAATGTTTGCTGCCTAATCTGGCTCAGAAGTACTTGTGTACTTTTATCGCAACTTTTTTGAAGCAGAATCCACTCAATCGGCCAAGTGTATATATCGACCGCACTTTGACCTTGAGAGAATTCTTGCTTTTTTACGTTGATTTATCACTCAACTTTTTGGAGGCATTACATGACTCATCAGAAAAACCAAACCACTTCCCTGGTCTTAGTACGGCATGGGATTACGGTGCTTGGACTCTTTCTTGTGATGTTGCTTTCGCTCGGCGTTCTGAACGCCCAGTCGATCCAGGGCAGCATCCTCGGAACCGTCAAGGACGCAAAGGGTGCGGTGGTTCCGAACGCGGATATCACCCTTATCAATACTGACGCAGGAACAACCCGCGACACCAAGTCCAACGCAATCGGCGACTATCGCTTTGAAGACGTTGTAGCCGGCCATTACAGTGTCCAGGTCAGCGCTGCAGGCTTTGAAAAATACAATGTTTCCGGCATCACTCTGGCTGTGCGTCAGGGACTTCGCGTGGACGCGAAGCTGGCCATTGGCTCAGTCAAGGAAGAAGTCAAGGTTACCGGCGACTCCCTGAGCACCATTGAAACGGATTCACCGACCATCAGCGGCAACTTCAATGCGGATGAAGCGGCCAACCTGCCTGCCAATACGCGCGCCAGCTTCAACGGCACCAGCGCGGCCAACGTCTTCGGTGTGCTCCCCGGCGTACAGAGTGACGCTTCGGGCATCTCCCTTCAGGGCGCACTGCCTTACCAGGTTGAAGTAGCGGTTGACGGCATCACCGTGAAGAGCGCCGCCGGCGGAAGCTTCCTAGGCGATTCACTGCCATCCAGCGAATCCATCAGCGAAATCCGCGCAGACGGCGTTCTGGCCGGCGCTGAGTTCAGTGACCCGGCGCAGATCCAGGTTACGACCAAGGGTGGATCCAACAAGCTGCACGGTTCAGGTTTCTGGTACTACCAGAGCTCGGCCTTCGATGCTATCCCTTACTCCAATCCCGTAACCACCAAAAAAGCCAGCGTTCACGGCAACACCTTTGGTGGCAGCCTGGGCGGCCCGGTGTACATCCCGCATTTTTACAACGGTCACGACAGGACGTTCTTCTACGGTGACTACGAAGGCTGGCGTCATCCGGCTCAGGAAACCATCTTCGCCAAGGTGCCCAGCACGCTGATGAAGATGGGTGACTTCTCGAAGTACAACTCATCCAGCTTCAGCGGCTTGAATGATCCATTTGCGTACAACACCAGCTGGGGCACCCAGATTCCCAACGGACAGATCAGCCAGATCGCTCTGAACACACTGAAACAGTTCTATCCGGATCCGAACGTCGGCGACCCGACAGACTTCACGGATGACGGGACCTACAACTGGCAGAAGAACGTGGACAAGAGCGGACACTCCGACCAGTTTGACGTTCGCGGCGACAAGTACTTTGGTTCGAACCAGAAGTTCCTCATCTGGGGCAAGTTTGGTTACAAGAAGTTCCCCACCACAACCCCTGAACAGCTGCTGATTCCCTCGTATCAAAATCTCTCAAACACCAAGACGGCCAAGGTTGACGCCAACTGGACGATCAC
Source organism: uncultured Acidobacteriaceae bacterium (assembly GCA_903842845.1). Classification (GTDB taxonomy): domain Bacteria; phylum Acidobacteriota; class Terriglobia; order Terriglobales; family Acidobacteriaceae; genus CAIMNN01. The sequence goes on from CAIMNN010000251.1 coordinate 4,718, forward strand.
GAACTCACTTATCAATGAGTTTGGTTTCGGCTTCACGCTCTACACGCAGGGCCAGAGTGACAGCTTCAACGGCAATGCCTGGACCACGGCGCAGGGCTGGGTGGGACTCCAGAACCTCTTCTACAACGGCATTCCGGAGATGGACTTCAACAACATCACCAGCCTGACCGCGGATCGTCTGACCTCGACCGCGCAGTCGAAGACCTACGATTACTCGGACGGCCTGACATGGATCTTTGGTCGCCACACCTTCAAGTTTGGCGGCAACGTCCAGACGCTTGAAGCAATCACGCCGCTTGGTTTTAACGGCAGCGACAACTACGGTACCTACCAGTTCAACGACAGCCAGAGCCACGGCCTCTTTACCGGCGTTGACTTTGCTGACTTCCTTATCGGTACGCCCTACCAGACGTTTTATGACGTTGTGAAGCAGGACAACGACGGCGTATCGCAGCACTATCATGTCTACGCGCAGGATGAGTGGCATGTTACGCCGCGCGTCACACTGACCCTCGGCGTTCGTTACGAGCTGCACCCCGGCTACTACGACAAGTACGGCGACATCGGCAACTTTGACCCGAGCGTTGCCGGTTCCGGCCGCGTTATCTATCCGACAGGCAAGCAGGCGCTTCTGGCGCAAAGCTTCCTGGCCAGCGCCAATGCCTGCGACCCGGATGGCATTACCAACTCCAACTCGGCTACGGTCAACGGTGCGGCTTGTATGCCGGTTGTGGGCAATGATGCCGCAGGTTATCCTGTCGGACTCAAGAAGTACCCGCATCTGCGCTTTATGCCCCGCGTTGGCTTTGCCTATCGCCCCTTAAGCAGTGACAAGTGGGTTATCCGTGGCGGCGCCGGCATGTACAACATCAACATGCTCGGTTCCAGCTTCTACTCCTTGACCGGTACGGTCCAGGCTCAGACCCAGCAGTTCACCAACAACTTCACGCCAGCTACCAGCAGCACCGCGGCTGTCATCGGCTATCAGTGGCCGAACATCTACGCCGGTGCGGGTTCATCCGGTTGCACAAACTGCTACGGCACTGACTACTTCGGTACGGCCAACAGCACCAACTGGAAAGACCCCTACACCACGCAGTGGACCCTTGGTACGGAGCATGACCTGGGCAACGGTTTTGCATTCCGCATCAGCTACATCGGCTCTGAGACGCATGACCTGGTCTGGGCGCCGGATGAAAACACACTGCCTTACTCCACGACGGTCTCGGCTTTCAACGCGCCCATCAGCGACCGCCTCTTCCCGAACTGGGGCCGTATCAATACTCGCGCAACCGGCGCAAACTCCAGCTACAACTCACTCCAGGTTGCCGCAAGCCATCGCTTGCAGCATGGTCTTGAGTTCAACTCCACCTTCACCTGGGCCAAGGCATTGGCCGACAACCAGGGCCCTGCCAATACAGGCTTCGGTGGTGAAGGCGGCGGTCAGCGTGCAACTTCGATACTCAATCGTCACGTTGACTTCGGCAACGTATACGGCTCACGCCGCCTGCGTTGGAATACCACAGTGCTCTATGACCTGCCCTTCGGTCGCGGCAAGCAGTTCGGCGGCGGCATCAACCGCGTGGCGGATCTGGTCATCGGCGGATGGCGCTTGAGCAACATCCTCACCGTTCAGACCGGCCCCTATGAAACGCCTTACTTCCCTGATGGACAAGGCGATCCTTCTGGAACCGGTTCCGGCTTGGATGGCGAACTGGGCGCTGGCGGCATCAGCTTTGATGGTGGCCATCGCAACCAGCACGCCGACGTCATGCCTGGCGTCAGCTTGAAGCCCGCAGGTGGAAGCACTCGCACTCACTGGAGCAATCCGTATGCCTTCGGCTGCCCTGGAGATACACTCTGGTCGCCCGGCACTGCCTGCCAGACGGGTGCCGGCTACTTCTTCGGTACACCTATCGGCAATCACCCGCTTCCAATCGGCCGCTTCGGCAATGCACAGGTTGGTTCGGTTGAAGGCCCTGGCTTGTTCAACCTCTCTTCGGGTCTGAGCAAGAAATTTGACCTGGTCGAGGGCGTCAAGCTCAAGATTGAAGGCACTTTCACCAACGTGCTCAACCACACCAACCTCGGCGACCCGATCATGGACCTGAGCTCGCACAACTACGGCTTGATCCAGAAGACAATCGGCTCTGACTTTGGCGGCGCACGTACCGGACAGGTCTCGGCTCGTATCGAGTTCTAACCTGAACTCAACACACAACTTGCGGTGCAGGCTGAAATGGCCTGCACCGCAGTTTTTTGTGCTTCACACAGTTCTCACTCAGAGATCTTTCCATCTCATCACTACCGGCGTCGCGTCTTTATTGATTTCTCATCCGTAGTTCACAATAGGGAGTAACATAGTGAGCAGAGATTTGTGCGGAGCTGATTCATTCGATACACCGCGGCTCGTTTGACTTTGTTACGCTCTAGTAGTTAGAGAGCGAAGGAAGGAGTAAGACAATGGCAGAAGAAAAAGGCATTTCAACCCTGGGTTGGTTCGTTGCCGGTGTGAGCATCGGCGCGGTTATCGGTATCTTATTTGCCCCCAAGAGCGGTCGTGAAACACGCGAGGACCTCATCACCGGAGCGCGCGAGGGCAGCGAGTTCTTGCGCACCAAGGCACACGATGCGGCGGAGAAGTTCGGCGATGTGGTCGACCGCAGCAAGACTCAAGTGGCCGACCTCTATGACCGTAGCAAGGACCAGTGGGATGATCTTGTTGAGAAGAGCCGTGATTACGTATCAGACAAGGCTTCCCGTGTTACAGCAGCTATGGATGCAGGTCGTCAGGCGTACTACTCTTCGACTCGCGGCGAATCCGAACCGAAAGTGTAATTCAACGCCGGCCGGAGTCATGCTCTGGCCGGCTGCAACACAGTTGGTAGGCAGTAAGTTCCTGTTGAGGTAAGTACGAGCTTGAACACAAACACCTTGCTGATGGTATTTATCGGGATCGCCGCGCTGGCCATCCTTTTGCAATCGTTTGTCATGCTGGCGTTCTTTTTGACCGCGCGCAAGACTTCGCGTTCGGTCGAGCTGGCCATAGATGATCTGCGCGATGCGCTGGTACCCATTGCGCCTCTGGTCAGGAATGCGCGCAACACGCTGGACCGCATCTCGCCGCAAATTGAGGTCGCAGTAAATAATCTTGTGGCCATCACGGAAGATCTGCGTGTGCAAAGCGCTGACGTGCACACATCAGCCACGGATATGATTGGGCGTCTGCGTGTGCAGGCCAATCGTTTGGACTCGATGCTGACGAGTGTGATGGACTCAGTGGACAAGACCACCGGATTTGTTCGCAACGCCGTCAGTCTGCCAGCCCGCCAGTTGGGCGGAATTCTCGCAGCACTACGCGCCATCACCGATGCGCTGCGCGGCCACGAGTCATCTCACCCTTCTTTGCATAACGGTCAAGACAGCGACATGTTCCTGTAGCGCTGAAATTATTTTGTTCAACAGAGCGCGGCTTTGGTCGCGCTCTGTTAATTAGTAGATCCAGCCGCCGCCCACAACTTCATCGCCGTCATAGAAGACCGCCGACTGCCCCGGTGTCACCGCGCGTTGCGGTTCGTCGAACGTGGCAATCACTTCATCAGCGCCCGCAAGCTCGATTGAGGCCGACGCAGGATCATGGCGGTGGCGAATCTTCACGTGGACGCGCATAGGCGCAGTAAGTTCAGGAATGCTTATCCAATTCAGACGGTTTGCGCGGAGTGTTTTCGTCGCAAGCTGCTCGTCTGCGCCAAGCATCACCTTGTGGGTCTGCGGGTCGATGTTCAGAACGTAGAGCGGACTCGGCGAGCTGACGCCGAGTCCCTTGCGCTGGCCGATGGTGAAGCTGTGAATGCCCTCGTGGCGCCCCATCGCTTCGCCGCTTGCGGTGACGAGTTCACCTGCACTGTCAGGCAAAGTCTCACCCTGTTCCTCAAGGTAAGCGGTGATGAAGCTCTTGTAATCGCCGCCGGGGATGAAACAGATTTCCTGCGAGTCGGGCTTTTCGGCCAGCGCCAACCCAGCCACGCGCGCCAGCTCACGAACCTCGGGCTTGGTCATTCCGCCCAATGGAAAAAGTGTTCGTGCGAGCTGCTCCTGCTTCAGACCAAAAAGAAAATAAGTCTGGTCCTTCGCGCGGTCGACGGGGCGCTTGAGAATCCAGCGCTGGCGATTCTCGTCAAATTCGTTAATTGCGTAATGGCCGGTCGCAATGCACTCTGAGCCGATGCTGCGTGCGGTCAACAAAAGTTGGTCGAACTTTAGGTGGTCGTTGCAGAGCGAGCAGGGGATGGGGGTGCGGCCAGCGAGGTACTCGTTGACGAAGGGGCGTACCACATCACGCTCGAAGCGGTCCTGCTGGTTGACGACGTAGTAGGGGATTCCCAGGTGCTCGGCAACGCGGCGGGCGTCGTACACATCATCCAGGGAACAGCAGCGGCCGGCTACCGGCTTCCCCGGAATGCCGTGGCGGCCGGCGAGGCGGGTCTGGTCCCAGAGCTGCAAGGTGAGCCCAACTACAGTATGCCCTTCGTGGCGCAAAAGGGCTGCAACGGTCGACGAGTCGACACCGCCAGA
>CAIMNN010000252.1 GCA_903842845.1 uncultured Acidobacteriaceae bacterium
TGCGAGGTCGCGCTTGAGCGGGCTGATGCGGAAGATGAACAGCATGCCGTCAAGGTGGTCAATCTCGTGTTGCAGGCAGCGCGAAAGCAGGTCTTCGCCGTCTATCTCAAACCATTTTCCGGTGACGTCCTGCGCGCGAACGCGTACATGCGCGGCGCGCTGCACCTTCTCGCGGATATCAGGGAAGCTGAGGCAGCCTTCCTCTTCGTAGAGTTTGCCGGAGCGCTCGATGATCTCTGGATTGATGAAGACGAGCTTGTCGGCCTTTTCCTTGGCGGCGCTGAGGTCGATGACGGTGATGCGCTTGGCTACGCCCACCTGTTGCGCGGCCAGGCCGATGCCCTGCGAGTGGTACATGGTCTCGAACATGTCGTCGACAAATTTGCGCAGCTCGGCGTTGAACTCGGTGACGGGCTCGCCGGGCTTTTGCAGTATCGGGTCGGGATATTTGACTATCTTCAGGATCATTGTCGTGCTTAAAATCTCCGGATCTGTTCGAGGTAGCCCTCGTAGTTGCGCTTGAGCTCAACGAGCGAATCGCCGCCGAATTTTTCGTGCATTTGCTGCGCGATCGTCAGCGCAACCATCGCCTCACCCACGACGCCGGCCGCGGGCACAACGCAAATGTCCGAGCGCTCGTAGCTTGCGCTGGTTGCCTGGCGTGTGTCGAACCGGACCGATTCAAGTGGCTTGCGGAGCGTCGAGATGGGCTTCAGGTAACCGCGCACGACGACATCCTCGCCGTTCGAGATTCCGCCCTCAATTCCACCCGCATTATTTTGATGCCGCACAAAGCGCGTTGGCTTCAGAGATTCATCCTCAGAATAATGAATGGAATCGTGCACCGCGGAGCCGAACGAACTGGCGGCGATAACACCGCGGCCTATCTCAACGGCCTTGACCGCCTGAATGCTCATCACGGCGAAGGCGAGGTGCGCGTCCAGGCGCTCGTCCCAGTTGGCAAATGTGCCAATGCCGGCAGGCAAGCCGTGCACCACAACCTCAAAGATGCCGTTGACGGTGTCGCCGGTGCGCGAGGCCTCTTCAACCTCTTCCTTCATGCGCGCTTCGGTCGCCGCGTCAACGCAGCCGAGCACAACCTCGTCTTTTTCTGCAAGCGCCGCAATCTCTTCCCACGCGACGTTGCGGTCAAGCTCAACGCGGCCGACGCGTGTAACGTGGCTGGCGACAAAGATGTCGAGCTCGCGCAGCAGTTCCTTTGCAATCGCTCCGGCTGCAACGCGCGAGGTGGTCTCGCGTGCCGAGGCGCGCTCAAGAATGTAGCGTGCGTCGGCGAAATTGTATTTAAGCGCGCCGGGCAGGTCGGCGTGGCCTGGGCGCGGCGATTCAACGGCCTGGTGCAGCGCCGGGTCGCCGGCTTCAACCGGCAGCTTGGCTTCCCAGTTCTTCCAGTCGCGGTTAACGAGCTCGATTGCAATGGGCGCGCCGATGGTTTTGCCGTGCCGCACCCCGGAGAGGATGTGGGCCTTGTCGGTCTCTATCTTCATGCGGCCGCCGCGGCCATAGCCCTGCTGGCGGCGCCAAAGCTCGCGGTTGACGCGCGCGAGCGAAACCGGAACGCCGGCCGGCATTCCAGAGAGCAGGGCGATCAAAGCCTCGCCGTGCGATTCACCTGCTGTTGAGAAACGGATCATTCCCTTCATTGTAAAGGAATTTTGATTGCTCCTCATCTCTCAGTCAGGTCAAATTGCTTTTCAAGCCGCCCGCCACAGTTGAACCACGCCCGTCGTGTAGCCCTGTTCAGGGTCGAAGATCGGCGAAGCGTTGATGAAAACGGTCAGCTCCTCGCGGTAGCGATTGAGGATGCGCGCCTGCCCCTTGCACGGGCCGTCAAGCCCCATGCGCACGTGCGCCTGGTGTTGGTCCAGCGGAGTGAATTTCAAAATCGGGCAGCCCGATTGAATGGAGCGTCCCCTCAGCTCGGTGGCCTTCCACCCGGTGAGCGCTTCGGCGGCGGGGTTCATCAGACGGACGAACCCGAGCGCGTCGGTGACGATGACCGCCTCGTCCAGCGCGACCAGCACGCTCTCCAGCCACAGCCGCGTCGTGTGCGCCTCCTCGTGCGCTTCCTTGGTGTCTGTGACGTCAAAGTAGACAAGGCGCATGCCGCTGATGCAGCCGTCGGCGTCGCGCATCACTCCGCGGTGAATCTCGTAGGTCTTGTACTCGCCGTTTGCGGTGTAGATGGTGCGCTGCACCGGCACCGGCTCAGCGCCGCTCTCGATCACCGTGCGGAACGAGCCCAGACTTCGCTCCACTTCGTCGAGTGCCATGTAATCCCACGGCGTTTGCCCGAGCATTTTTTCGCTGATCATGCCCTGCATCCGGCAGCAGGCGCTGTTCACGCGCAGAATGCGGCCGTCGCGGTCGACTTCCATGTAGCCGACAGGGAGCTCATCAATTAACGACTGGATCGTGTTGGCGCTTTCAATCACTTGCTGCATGCGTTACCTGCCGGATGTGAATTTGTTTTGCAATTTGTAAAGGTCTTCAGCGCTTTGGAAGCGGCTGATGGGGATGATCTCAAAGCTCAGCGGAATGCGGAGCATGATGTTGCGTCCACCCACGTTGACGGTGAAGTCGCGGTTGTGGCCGGAGATGCGGTTCAGCTCCGCGGTCAATATCTGGTCGTTCGCTCGGCCCTGCACAATCGCCAACAGCCGCGAGTTGCTCCAATGGTAGATGCGGTCGTCGGCGTGCAGTGAGTGCGTGATGTAAGCGGCGACAGCAATCAGGCAATCCTGCACTGCCTCCGCGCCGAAGCGCTGCCCGATCACATCCATGCACCCCAACTCAAACTGCACAACGTAACCCTTGCCCTCGCTGGCGAGAATGCGCTCAAGATGCTCAACCGCGCTTCCGCCGCCAAGCAGCCCCGCCGCGTTGTCATTCGATGTCGAGAGGTTCGGCGCGGCCACGTTCATCGCGTCCTCGTCCGCTTTGCCCTTCGCCGGCGGAGTCAGGAACGTCTCCAGCTTGGCCAAATAATTTTTAATGTCGCCGGCCTGCTCAATCTCCAACAGTTCCTTGAACAGCGGCGCTACCGTCGGCGAGTTCAGCTTCAACTGCATCCGTTCCATGCAGGTGCGCAGCAACAGGTTGGTCAGCGCGCGCCAACCGGCCAGCCGTTCGCGCA
>CAIMNN010000253.1 GCA_903842845.1 uncultured Acidobacteriaceae bacterium
CCCATCAGCTTGATCGCGACCATGCTTGTTCATCGCGCAACACTCGATAATTATCTGGCGCATCCTGTCAGCTTCATCATCCCTTTTATGGTTGTTGCTGCGCTGTTTGGGATCTGGTATTTCAATCGCAACGGCCAGGCGCTCAATGGATTTCTGTGCTCATGCACGTACCTGCTCTTCATGCTGGTGGGCGCTGCATTCGGGTTATATCCCACACTCTTGCCTTCTGTCGCTCCTGGTGCCAATAACCTGACCGTTGATCGCTGCATCTCAGGAATGCATACATTGTCAGTGGGCCTTGTCTGGTGGGGCGTAGGTATGCTCTTTGCACTTGGTTATTTTGTGCTGGTTTATTCCATGTTCAGAGGCAAGGTTGATTTAAACAAGAGTTGACCACATGAACGCCTTCCGATGAGTCGATAGTGACGCTAAAACGAGTCCGCTTCACAGGCAATATACTAAGGTTGTCCTTGTGTCTCCACTATGCGCCCTGAACTCATCCAAGCCAGCGACCTTCTGCGTCGCAATACGCCTGAAGCTGTTGAAGAGGCCATCGGGCTGCTTCAAAATACCGTCTACTCCTTCAGTATGAAGGTATGCGGGCATCCGGAAGACGCGGAAGACACCATGCAAGAGGTGCTTTCACGTTCGCTGACGCACCTTACAAAAATTCAAGACCCCAAAGCTCTCGCTGTCTGGCTTTACACGGTGACCAAACACAGGTGCTGGCGCATGAGACGCAAGAGCGTATACGCCCCGAAGTCCATTTCCTCGCTTGATGAGTTGATGCCTGGCGATGTGGAACTCAAGGACCTGCTGGCAAGCGCGGAGGCCGGGCCGGACGAACAGTTGCTCGCAGGCGAGTCGAGTGCGGAGATGCGCCAGGCGATCGACCGGGTACCCGTTCCACTGCGCATGGTGCTTGTGCTGCACGACATGGAAGAACTGACCACCGAAGAGGTGGCGCAGATCCTCGATCTCCAGACCGGGACTGTGCGTGTCCGTTTGCACAGGGCGCGACTTTCAGTGCGCAAGGAACTCAGCCAGATACGTGCTACGCGGTCGAAAATCGTAGAGCACAAGACAAAGACGGCTAATGGGCATACCACCAGCGGCCGGAACAAAAAGAAACCGGATTCATGCCGCGAGATATTCTCAAACCTCTCCGAATATTTGGATGGGCGCATTGAGCCGAAGAGTTGCGAAGAAATGCGTGAGCATATTCAGGCCTGCCCATCATGCGTCGCTTTTTTAAAGGATCTGCGCGCGGCAATCGAACGCTGCCGGGGAATGCGTGCAGACTGCGATCCACTGGTGGCGGCACGGCTGAGGGCAGTGCTGACGCGGGAGTATTTGAAATTGCTACACCACTCAGGTGGGCGTTGAAACAAACAATGCCTGCACAATAAAAAATATGTAGCAGAATCCTTGCGCTTAGGCTAGACCATCTGTCTCAAAAAAGTCGTGCCAATGGCTCACTCTGCTCGGTCAGTGATGTCTTTACCGCCAAACGCGATCCCTGTCGCTTTCAGAAATTCAGTCGGCGGCGAACCGCCGGCAAATATCCACGTATGCTCATTCGGCAGTTCCCGCACATTGCCGCCGATATTCAGGCGCACGCGCCCCGGCGCAAACTCGACCGGAATCGAGTTGAAATGAACTATCAGCTTCTTCTCGCGGATATGTTCTTCAATGCGTTTGATGTTTCTGTCTTTCAGCCGGTTGAACTGCTCGCGCCGATACGAAAGCACAACGTTGTTGCCTTTTTGAAACGCTAGCCCCATCGCCGCTTCCACCGCGCTGTCGCCACCGCCCACAACCAGAATGTTTGCGTTCTGGTAGTGCTCGGCTTCTATCAACCGGTAAAGAACATGCGGCAGCTCCTCGCCGGGCACGCCCAGTTTGCGCGGAGTCCCCGCACGCCCGAGCGCCAGTATCACGGTATGAGCCAGATATTCGCCCTTGGGTGTGCTCACGTGAAAAAGGCCGTCCTCTTCTTTGCGCACTGCATCAACGCCCTCTCCGCTGTGGATGTTGAGGTCGGCGCGCGACATCACTCTTTCCCAGAAGGCGAGCAGTTCTTCCTTGCTCAACTGCGTCTTGTTGAATCGCCCATAAGTTGGGAAATCCACCGGGCTGGTCATCACCAGCTTTTGACGCGGATACTTTGACACCGTGCCGCCAACCTCTTCGCGCTCCAGCGTAAGCGTTCTCAAGTTGTGCTCCGTCGCGCGCAGCGATGCGCTGATGCCCGCCGGTCCTGCGCCAACAATAATAAGGTCGTAGCAATCTCTGTTTGCATGTGCGGTGCGCAAACTCGATATCCGCCCGGCAACCTGGTCGGTGCACACTACCGCCTGGTGCACGGCATTCTTGATCAGCGCAAGTCCGCCAAGCTCGCCGGCAATAAATAAATTGGCAATGCTCGTCTCGTACTCGTTTGTCAGAGTAGGCATATCGGCGCTGGCTGAGGCCTTCGCCATCACCATCTGGATCGCGCCCACTGGACACTCCTCAGCGCAAAGCCCGTGACCGATGCACTTGTGTCCCTTGACGATCGCCGCTTTACCGTTGAGCACAGTGAGTACATCGCCCTCAGGGCACGCCGCCACACAAGTTCCGCAACCAATGCAGGAGTCCACATAAATATGCGGATGCTGCGCCTTCGGTCCGTCAGATGAATACAACCCAGCCTTCTCAGCCGCAGCTTTAGCCTTGGCTTCGCGGCGCTTTACCTGGATCAGGTAACGTCCGACAAACGCAACAACGATCGCACCCGCGATCAACCAGCTCCACAGTGTATCCATCGATTAGTAATACCCCAGCCGAACTGCATTCACGATATGGATGACTGCCAGCACAACAAAAGCGTAGCTGAACGGACGATGCACCACATGCCAAAGATGGAATATCTTCTGCGTGCGGTCAAGAAACAAAATGCGCTTCGAGAGCGACGCCTTGGCTCGCACCAGACGGATAACATTCTCCAGCTCCGGCGAGCCAAAGGAGAGCAGTCCGCCCAGCGAGAGAAGTTTCGTGCCGAAGCCCAACTCCTTGCGCCGCAACTTTGCGATCTTGAATGGCCGCTCAATATCCAAAAACAACATTTCAATCAAAATGAAGACCGTCGGCGTTTTGCGAACGTGTTCTGCGCTCGGCATGGCGAAAAATTTCTGCAAATACATCGGGTCAAAGAGCGATTGCTTCGTGAGCGCGTCGGCCATGTCGTCTTCACCGGCCTCAAGCTCATGATAATTTAGCGCGGCCGCGTTCAACGAGCGCGGTATCTGCGAGTAGAGGTATCGCCCTATCACTCCGCTCAACGCAACGGCCAGCATGATCCAGAAAGCGACGCCGGCAATATTGTTGAACTTGAAGGATGCGTGAAAGGCGATGATCATCGGCGCCAGCATGCCGCAGATGACGTGGAAGTCCATCCAATGCCGCGCGTTGCCCAGTCGGTTCAAAAACGGAATGAACTTGCGCAGCGCGTACATGAAGATGATCACAAATAGCACAGTGCCGAAGATGCCAAGGTTCAGCCCTATCTCACCGCTCGGCCGCAGCAGCTCATGCTTGTCCGAGTACGGTCTCTGGTCCGCTGCCATCAGATAGTAATCGTATCCATAGGCAGTGAGCGCCGAGCAGATCAACAATGAAATGCTTCCGAATATCCATACCAGAACCTTGTGCGTTCGTTCGCCTGCTTTGCGAGATTGCAATGCCGTCGAAAGTGTAGCCGCTCCCTGAGCCATGTCTATTTCTTCTCCTTGCCAGCCGCAGGCGCGTTCTCCGTCGACTTTGTTTGATCACTGCCCTCAGGCTGTTTTCCCTTATCGTCAGTCTTTGATTTGTCTTTGTGGATGGTAACGTCCGCCGACTGCTCCGCATCCGCAGTGAACGCGCGATAGTTGCTGAACACATGTTCATTGCGCCAATGTTGCTTGGGCGTCTCAAGCTCCACCTTCGCCATCTCAGGCAGCATCACCAGCTCATCGCTGCTCTTGAATGGCTTATATTCCACCTCGACGTGCAATGTTTTTATCCCGATATCCGACATATCATGCGACAAGCCGGACTCAATGCGCAACACCTCAGACGTCTTTGCATCAATATAGGCAGTGCCCGTCAGGTCGAGTGCGTACTCGCGGTCGCGCAACGAAAGCCCCGCCGGCGAACGCGTACCCGTAATGTGCGTGAACTTCACCGGCACCACGTCTCGTCCGTTCTCGTTCACCGCATCACCAACGGAAAAATTGAAACTGTCCCTGTAATAAGGATGAAAGACCAGCAGCATCGACGAGAAGCCATTGGTCAGTAGCATTGGCGTGTTTTTTGACTTGTCACTCGCCTGCTCAAGTCGCGACTCCGCAAGTTGGAACTCTCCGCTCGCACCCTGGATCAGGATGAAGTAATCAAACTTGCTGCGCGACGTCGCTTCAACGTGGCCGTTCTTCTGCAACTTCTGCTGCTTCACATCCTCAGTGCAGTGCAGGTCAGCAAGCTTGCTCAAATAGTAGACCACCTGCTTTTGCGCACGGTCCACCAGCTCGTCGCTCTTTGCACTTTGAGCGCGCAGCATATTCAATGGCAGCAGACACATTGCTGTCGCCAACAAGATGCGTGTGGATTTATTATTTCGTCTGAGCAAGGGCATTTATCCTTCTTTTCGCGCGGTTGTCAAAGCGATAACCAAAAGTTGATATCCACTGGTTGTAGTCCAGGGAGCCGCCGCGTTGCGTGTTGAAGCTCGTTTCAAAAAAGTAATGCGGGCCGAGGTTCGTCTCCAGCGAGGCATTCACAAACCAGCTGTTGTTGTTTGCCGTCAGTGTCGACCCCGAGTAGCTCCACCGGCCGCCTTGCACGTTCAAGCGGAAGCGGTCGCTCAGGTCGCGCGAGAGTGTCAGCGTCTTATACTGACCGCCGGCAAAAATGCTGTTGAACTTCGATACGCGCATATCCACGCTCATTCCCGTCTTCCAGATACGGTTCATCGACGCGCCATACATGTAGTTGGACGACCCCTTGGAATCCGTCGACGCGTTGCTCTGGCCGACCGTAAAGTATGTCGTCATATGCATCGGCAGTTCAAACCGCGCCCCGCCGCTGATTCCCTGGAAAAGATATTTGTCCAGCAATCCCGTACCGACAAGTATTGGGTCATACGTCGGCACATCGCGGAAGTACGTGTGCGTCAGGTCCAGCGAGACGCGCCTCCCGGCCTGCACGCGCATGCTCAACAAACTTTGCCCAAGCCCCATGTTTACCGCAGGCGAACCGGGATTCGCAGTCGGCTGGTCAATCTGCATGGAGTGGTAGAGATTGAAATAATGTTTGTACGAAACATCGCTCTCCGTAAATCCAAATGGATTATTGACGTTCCAATCGGTCATGCGAACGCCGCCGCCAAAAGTGAACGAGTAGCGCAGGCTGTCAAAGTCGCCGCCGTGCGTGTTCATGAACAGCCCGCCGATCTTGTTCTTCGGGTTGTAATTCCACGCCGTCGGGTCGGGCGTTGAACCGGCAAACACGCCGGCAATCGTCTTCTTGTTCAAGAAGCGCCCATAGTACCCGCCGTCGATGACCTCAAGGCTCGTCGCCCACGGTAGATAAAGCCGACCAAAGCCCGCCGTCCACCGCGCTTGCGGGTTCACATAGGTCATGCTCATCTGGTAAGTGCGGTTGATTGCGTTCTGCAATGTATTTGAGTACGTCGCCGAGGACGATTGCAGATTTCCGCGCCAGAATCCGTTAAGGTTCCAGTGTGTGCCGTAGAGACGGCTTGCATCAATGCAAACCACCATGCCCAGCGTCGTCGTGGTGAAGCTGTTCGCGCCCAGCGTTTGCAACTCGCTCCAATCAAATCCGAACCGGCCGCGTATTTGGTTTATCTCCGGTATTGGCGGTTGCGGAACCGCCTCGCGTATCTCCTCGTCCAGCGGATCGCCGCTCGTGAAGCTGACAATCATCGGAAAAACACGTGTGTTCCCAAGCGTCTGCTTCTCGACTATCTTCTGCACTTCCGACTGCGCCAGTGTGACCACATCACCGCGTACCAGCGCACGCCGCGCATTCTTCACTTCGCACACCGCCGATGTGTTCGCAATGCTCACCACGGTCAATTGCGCCAAAATGTAATTCTCGTCATGCTCTGCGGTAAATCCAGGCGCTGATTCCGCCGCCGTGTCGCTTTTACTTTCTGACTTCGCGCCGCTCTTCTCCGCGCTCTTCGTCTCTGCTGCAACCTCCGGCTTGCCATCACTCTTGAAAGGCTTGCGCAACTCAAGCTGTGAACCCTCGGTCAACCCCGCGTCACGGCCCGCATCAATATACACCTCATCCTCGTTCACATAACGAACTTTGAACTCGGTTCGAATGTGAACCTGGTCGGCCGCTCCATTTGCATCGACAGCAGGTACATCCACCGGTGCGCCCGCACCGCTGCTCTGCCCCGGTGCCTGCGCCCGCAACGGCGA
>CAIMNN010000254.1 GCA_903842845.1 uncultured Acidobacteriaceae bacterium
AAGAGATTCACGAGCGCCTTGAGCGTGTGCTGGCGATACATGGGGACGAAGGGGCGGCAGATGGTAGTGAAGCGCGCGAATTGATCGCGGACAATGACTTTCTCTTCGGCGTCCTGGGTCAGGTCGCTGTTTTCGGCATCCTGCGCGGAGACGGTGGGGTAGATGTAGAAGCAATCGACGGGCGCATGCGGATCATTGAACCAGCCTTCGCGGGCCATCTTGCCGTTTGAAGAGATGATGGAGGTTGTGAGGTCAGAGACACAGGCATCCTGACGGCCGGGGAGGCAGAGCCAGTTGTTGGGGCCGGAGTAATCCGTATGCGCGACAGTTGGCGGCGGCGGAGTAGCTTTTTGCGGTGGCGGAGCCTGCTGTTGCTGTTGTGTCTGCTGCTGCGGTGGTGGAGTCTGCTTCGGCGGCTCAGCAACATTGGACTTGATGATAAGCGCCGGCGCGACCGTTTTTGGACGGATAGGGGTTGTTACAGGAGCGACAGCAGGCGTTGCTTCAGGTGTTGATGCGGCCGGAGTTGTTTCAGGTGTAGCGACCTGATATGTAACAGGCGCTGAGTCGACAGGATATGTTGTTGGAGCTGATTCGGGTGCGACAACCTGAGTTGGAGGCTGAGGAGATGGCGAGAATACAGGCTGGCTTTCGTCGTACTTTTCCGGGGAAACATTTACTGGTGTGACAGAGAAGGCCGGCTTGACGACCATATCCTGTGGTCTGGTTATTTTTTCAGGCTTCAGCGCGGATTTAACGTTCTGCTGGGTCTTCTGAGCCGGTGGCGCCGGCTGTGTCTGCGGTGCCGGCTGACTCTGTGTGTCCTGCGGGGGTTGCTGGTCGTTCTGCGCGCGCAAACCAGTCGTGGCCGCCACAAGACCGAGAGCAAGGACCGGAAGCACTAAACGCATACGCATGAAAGAGATGAACCCCTTTGAACCCAGTATCACAGAGTGCAGACAGAATAACAAATCAAACGTACTGGAAGAGTTACTTCATTCCCGCGAACTCACTGCGGCGTCGCGAGTAGAGGAAGTAGATCAAGAGGCCGGCGATGAGCCAGATGAAGAAGGCCAACCAGGTCATGATCTCGAGACCCATCATGAGCAGCACGCAGAAGAAGATGCTGAGGATGGGGAAGAGCGGACCGAATGGGGTTTTGAAGGAGCGGTGCCGCTCTGGCTCGCGGATGCGCAGCAGGATGACGGCGATGGAGACCAGGACAAAGGCGAAGAGCGTGCCGATGTTCGAAAGGTTTGAGACGGTGCCGATGTCGAGCAGTCCGGCCGGGATGCCGACGGCGAAACCAGCGACCCAGGTTGCAACAGCCGGTGTGCGGAACTTGACGTGAATCTTGCTGAAGATAGTGGGCAGCAGGCGGTCGCGCGACATGGCGAACCAGATGCGCGCCTGGCCGAGCTGGAAGACGAGGATGGACGAGATCATGCCCAGCATGGCGCCGAAGAGCACGATGAGACGTATCCAGTGAAGCGGATGTCCGTCGGGTTCAAGCGAGAGCTTTTTGAGCGCGTTGACGACCGGTGCTGCGTCACCCATAACGGAGTCCCATGGGACGATGCCGCTGAGGACGATGGCGACGCCGCCGTAGAGGATGGTGCAGGCGACGAGGGTCATGAGAATGCCGAAGGGCAGGTCGCGCTTTGGATTCTTGCACTCTTCGGCTGCGGTGGAGACCGAATCAAAACCGATGTAGGTGAAGAAAATGATGGAGCCGCCAGTGAGGACGCCCGACCAGCCATTGGGCATGAAGGGATGCCAGTAGTGAGGCTTGACGAAGCTGGCCGCGGCGAAGATGAAGACGAGGATTGCGACTATCTTGACCAGCACCATGATGTTGTTGGCGCGGGCCGACTCGCGAATGCCGCGGACGAGCAACACGGTGAGGATCATGACGACGAGAAAGGCGGGGATGTTGAATCCGAAGTGCCAGCCAGAGGCGTAGATGTCGTTACCGGCGAAGTCCTGAAGACCGGAGGGCAGGTAGGCGGGCGAAATCCATTTAGGCGAGAGGTGGAGGCCGAACCAATCGAGCAGGTCGACGATGTGCGCCGAGAAGCCGATGCTGACGCTCATGTTGCTGAAGGCGTATTCAAGGATGAGGTCCCAGCCGATGATCCAGGCGACGAGCTCGCCGAGTGTCGCGTAAGTGTAGGTGTAGGCGGAGCCGGCGATGGGAATCATCGATGCGAGCTCGGCGTAACAAAGGCCGGTGAAGGCGCAGACAATGGCGACAAGCACAAGCGAGAGTGCGAGCGCGGGGCCGGCGCCTGGGCGGCCGGCGAGTGCGGTGTGGCTGATTATGTAATAAAGAAGCGGAGTATTGCTGATGGTGGGCTCAGGGAATTTTTGCCCGGCCATCGCTGTGCCAATGACAGTGAAGATGCCGGAGCCGATGACGGCGCCGATGCCAAGCGCGGTCAGTGACCAAGGACCGAGGCTCTTTTTGAGCGCGTGCTCGGGCTCTTCGGACTCGCTGATGAGCTTGTCGATGGACTTGCGTGCAAATAACTGTTTAATCAGGGGGGTATTCTCCTTGGCGACTGACCGTGCTCCTGTGGATTGATCCGCCACAAACATCTTTCGAGAGAGTGTACTAGGTGGGTCGCTGGGGAGTGAAGACCAAAAGCAAGAAAGGCGGCCGACCTGATGAGGTCAGCCGCCTGATCTTTGGCTATCGGAGCCGGTTTAACGCTTGGAGACGCCGCGTACCAGCTTCTTTACTTTTTTCTTCTTCTCACCGCGAGGCGTAGTGCGCTTTGCCTTGGGGGCGGCCTTTTTACGGGCGGTGCGCTTGATCTTTTTGCGTTCCAGCTTGTCTTCAACTTTTTTTGTGTCTGCCACGTGAAACCTCTTTCAGAATCTGTGTCGTCGCAGGGGTGTGAACCGGCGACGTGGTGCTCAATTGATAGATTAACAGGGATTTGGCGCCGATGGAAAGCCAAACAGCCGCGCAGAAATGAATTAAAGCGTACAATAAAGCAAGAAGCACAGGTTACTTCATAACTGGTTCCCCTCAAGCTTTATCTGCACATAGGGTTTCACCTAGAGCCAGAGCCTTCCAGGAACGCGCCGCGGTCAATGCGGCGAAGCTCAAGAGGCCTTCCCGAACCAAGCCTGCTCCGCCGCACATCGACCGCGGCACCAGAGTTCCGCAGTCCATGAACATAACAGCCAAGCGTTCCGGAGTTCAGTACATATGCGTTCAGAGCAAATACATATCGCCCTCAAGCAGGGAATCAGCCGTTACGAGATCTGCCAGCTTGTTTCTAAAGGCGTAAAAGCCACGCACCGTCAAGGCAACCGCTTTGAGGATTCAATCGGCGACGTACTGGGCTTCATCGGCGCACACCGCGGCTCGCTGGTTCGTGTGCAGGCCGACCATGAGACCGTGTTTACGAAAACCGTTTAATTAATTACTGCTCACAAGCCGGCGCACTCAGCGCCGGCATAGATTCACCTTATAAACCACGACAAAAAATATTGAGAGCTTTAGCCTCATCGGGCGCGCTCCGGTAGACTTGTAGCGATGAAGCTCGGAAGCATTTTTTCTTTGTTCATATTTGGCACGCTTGTTGGTCTGGCTGGCTGCGGAACGCCTGCCGCGCCTGCGCCGCCGACGCTCGACCTGCCGCAGCCGGTTGAGAACCTTGCAGCTGCGCGCTCGGGCGATACGCTGACCTTTACGTGGAGCCAGCCGAAGCGCAACACCGACCACATGCTGCTGAATGGCGATGTGGACGACCTGCTGTGTCGCAGAATCGCCGAGGGCGAGTGCGAGCCGCTGAACGAGGTCTATGTTGCGCCGGGAAAAGAAGAGCGCATCGATGTTGCAATGCCCAAGGCGCTGACAGTGGGCGAGCCGCGCGGAGTGGAATTCGCCGTGCAGTCGCTGAATCACCTGAGGCGCGCGGCGGGGCTGTCGAACGGTGCGTCGGCGATTGCGGGCGAGGCTCCGGCGGCGGTTGATGGATTGAGCGCCGAGGAGAAGCGCGAAGGAGTTGTGCTGCGCTGGAAGCCACAGACGGGCGCGAATGTTGCGGTGAGGCTGGTGCGGCGCAGACTGAGCGCACCGCTGAGGCCGAAGCCTGTCAAAAAAGACATGCTCGCTCCGCCCGATGAGCCGGAGGTGACGAACTTCATTGTGGATGACGGCAATGGCGGCAAGGCGGTCGACCGCACGGCGCGCGTGGGCGAGAGCTACGAGTACAAGGCAGAGCGCGTGGTGCGGCTGAAGGTCAAGGACGATGCGCTTGAGTTGAAGAGCGCGTTGAGCGCAGGTGCTGCGCTTGATGTGAATGACATTTATCCGCCGCCACGGCCGGAAGCGCTGGCCGCAGTTGCGAGCGGCGATGAAGGCCACAAGGCAATCGATCTCAGCTGGCAGCCGAGCATTGCGACGGGTCTGAGCTCGCCGGCGGTGGGGTACATCGTCTACCGGCGCGAGGGTGATGGAGGTTGGGAGCGCGTGAGCGGCCAGGCGCTGGTGACGGGGCCGGCGTTTCACGATGCGCTTGTTGTTGCGGGTCACAGCTACAGTTATGCGGTTACAGCGGTGGGAACGAATACGCTGGAGAGCCAGAAGTCAGATGCAGCGTCGGAGTCAATGGAG
>CAIMNN010000255.1 GCA_903842845.1 uncultured Acidobacteriaceae bacterium
AGTCTTCGAAGATCGAGAGGAGCACAAGAAGTAGCGGTAATATGTGTGGCCAAAGGCGATGCGTCGATCGCGATGCACCTGCGGCCCAATGAAAGGGCAGCAACAGCGCTCATTCCGGAACCAACAAACGGGTCCAGGACAAGGTCACCGGGTTTGGTGAAGTGCTCGATGTAACGCTCCAAGGCGTCGGGCGGCTTCTTCGAGTCATAGGTGTGCAGCCCATAAATCGGAGTGCGCTTTGAGGTTGTGAAGGATCCCACGTCGGGCGTCACGTTGTAATCATCCGCGGCAACATGAGTACCGTACTTCGAGATGTGTGCCTCGACAAATGCCCTCAGGTCAGGATTTGGACGATCACCTGAATATGAAGGTGCTGCCGCACCAGAAGCTGAATCCCGTAACAGGCTTCCCTGAGAGGGCGGCGTTCGCCGTTTGGATGCCATCGAAGTTACCTCAGTCCTTTTGGAGTCATTCCAAGAATGTTGCCCAATGCGGGCGGCACGCGCCGAACCACCCGTTCGAGGTTCAGCCTCACCACGAACATTTCCGAGAGGGTCCGTCGAAGTGTTTTCCGACCCTCCCGGAATTGCAGAGTGACAGTAAGCGTTCGTTTCATAAAGCCAACCCTCCGCTCCTGATCCGTGGCTAAGCTGCCATCGGCCTTAAAGGTGAACGAGAAGACCTGGACACCAATGGCGAGATACTGAACTTGCCCAGCCAGCATCACAGCATCAGGTTCATTTGACCACGATGCGCCGAGGTCAACCCTGAGGTCTTCTTGGTTAGAGCGGATGCGAATGCGGGCGAGCAATTCTTCGCCTTCGAGGACTTCGGCGGGAACCTCGATCTTCTCAAGTACAACATTCCCATGCTCTTGCGACTTGACGCGCAAAACGGCCATCGGGATGAAGAGTTCCTGCATCGAGATGCCGCCGTGCGAATAGGCGTCTGGGTGGTACTTGTACTCGGGTCGGCTGAAGGAGCATCCGTTCCTCGGAAATACCACAGCTTGGTACTCCTTGGTGACGATCTGGCCGTTCTTCTTAGTCCAGCTTTGCTTGACAGGCATCCGTAGCTGCTGCGGCGTGAAGGGAATCACGTTCTTTCGGAGCGAGTCTGGCAGGTCGACATTGGCCCAGGCGACTTTGAGGCGGCAGTTCAGATACGAGCAGTCCTCGTTCTCGTTGAGGTCGTAGTCCTTGAAATAGATCCGCTCCCGGCCAACCGGCCCGAATCCATGGTCGGCGGTGACGAACACGGTTGTGCCGGGCGAGAGTTTCTTCATCACATTCATCACCTCGGTATCGAGAATGTTCTGGATGTGTTGTTCGTAGATGAACGAGAGCGGGCGTGAAGGGACTTCGCGGCCATCCGGCAACTGCTTCAATTGAATCTTGTGCAGTTCCTTGTCGCAGAGTTCAAAGATGTAGACGTCCAGATTCCCGATGCGATATCGCACCGTTTCACCGGTTCCTGCCCCATCAGGCTGCACGGTTTTCGACTCCAACTTTAGATTGAAGACTC
>CAIMNN010000256.1 GCA_903842845.1 uncultured Acidobacteriaceae bacterium
GGAATGACTGCATCGGTGCGCCTCCAATGACTCCCGCCATCACAGCATCGAACCTCACCATCCGCTTCGGCCAGTTCACTGCCGTCAACGACGTCAGCTTCACCGTCGGCAAAGGTGAAATCTTCGGTTTCCTCGGCCCCAACGGCTCTGGCAAAACCACCATCATCAAGGCTCTCTGCGGACTCATCAAACCTTCATCCGGCACAGGCTCCATCCTCGGCATGGACATCGTCAAAGACGCTGCCGACATCAAACGCCGCGTCGGATACATGAGCCAGAAGTTCGGCCTCTATGAAGACCTCACCGTCGACGAGAACATTGACTTTTACTCCGGCGTCTACGGTCTCAGTGGCGCAGTCGCCGTTGCGCGCAAAAACGATGTTGTCGAACTCACCGGCATCCAGCCATACATGAACCGCCGCGCCGGCCAGCTCTCCGGCGGTTGGAAGCAGCGCCTCGCCCTCGCCTGCTCCATCATCCACTCCCCTGAGGTCGTCTTCCTCGACGAACCAACCGCGGGCATCGACCCCGTTGCACGCCGCACTCTCTGGGACCTACTCTTCCGCCTCTCCGGGCAAGGTGTCACCTTCTTCGTCACAACCCATTACATGGATGAGGCCGAGCGCTGCGGCCGCATCGGATACATCTATCTCTCCAATCTCGTCGCTATCGGCACCGTGGATGAACTTGAGAAACTTCCTGAAGCCAACCCACCCGGCACCGCTCGCATCCAGATCGACATTCCCGACGCCTCAAAAAATCTCGCCATCGTGCGCACGCTCCACGGCGTCATTGAAGCCACCATCTTCGGCCGCGCCATCCATGCTCTCGCTCAGCAATCTCAGCTCGATGCACTGCGCGTCGCTCTGCCACAGGGGCACATCACACTCATCCAGCCATCCCTTGAGGACATCTTCGTCACCCTCACGCTGCGCATCATGGCGCGCGATGCTGAGTTTGCTACGGAGGACGCAAAAAAATGAACTTGAACCTGCGCAATCAATTCCGCGGCCTCATCCCCGTATGCCGCAAAGAGTATCTGCACATCATCCGTGACCCCGGCACCCTCTTCTTTGCTCTGGTCATCCCCATGCTCCAGCTCTTCCTCTTCGGATTCGCCATCGACACCAACGTGCGCCAGATTCCCACCGTCGTCTTCGATGAGTCCAAAACACAGGCCAGCCGCGACCTCTTGCAACGCTTCGCCGCATCTGATGTTTTCAAACTCTCCGCCACCGCGCGCTCGGTCGATGAAATGTACGCAATCGTCCGCTCTGGCAGCGCCCGTGTCGCTGTTCGCATCCCATACGATTACGACCGCCACTTGCAGGCTGGCTCCTCTGCCACAGTGCAGGTCTTGATCGATGGCTCTGACTCCACCGTCGCCGGCCAGGCCATGAACACTGCCACCGGTGTCGCATTGCAACAGTCCATCGCCACCGTCCTGCCCAATGGCAACATGCCCATCGACATCCGTCCCTCCATGCTCTACAACCCCGCCATGCGCTCGCCAAACTTCTTCGTTCCCGGCCTCATCGCCATCCTGCTGCAAGTCATGTGCGTGCTGCTCATCGCTCTCAGCCTCGTCCGCGAGCGTGAGCGCGGCACGCTCGAGCAGCTAACCATGACGCCGGTTGCGCCTCTCGGCCTCATGGTCGGCAAGATGATTCCATATTTCGTGCTCACCTTCCTCGAGCTCTGCGCCATTCTCGCCGTCATGCGCGTCGTCTTTCAGGTTCCCATCCACGGCAGCACAATTCTGCTGCTTGCTATGGCCGTGCCTTATCTCATCACATTGCTTGGCCTCGGCCTCGTCATCTCCACACGCGCCCGCTCTCAGGCTGAAGCATTCCAGCTCTCCATGGGCACGGTGCTACCCTCAGTATTTCTCTCCGGATACATTTTTCTAATTGAAAATATGCCGCTGTTCTTTCAGGGCTTCAGCCAGCTCATCCCCGCAACTTACTTCATCCGCATCCTGCGCGGCATCATCCTGCGCGGAGCCACCTTCAACGACCTATGGCCAAACGCACTCGTCCTCACTCTGATGGGCTGCGCCACTATCTTTCTCGCATCCCGTCTCTTCGTAAAACAGAACTCGTGAATTTAAAGTCGACGACGTCACTGGAATATCGAATACTCTGTATTACAACATTGTGTCATCCAGAACGAAGTGAAGGATCTGCATTTGATTTTGTATTTGCTTTTTCTTAACCAACCAAAATTCGCAGGTGCCCTTGCAGCCTGCTCTGAGCTAAATCGAATTGACCCTGTAACGGGACCCGCCCAATATCATCTATTGGCAAAGATGAACGGTATACCAGGGGACATGTAATGTCCCTTGGTGTTCCGTTATACAAACGCTATCAACGTCATGCAGATTGCCGTATACAGATTTATCAATACGCACTTCCTGCGTCTCCTGCACCGTACCAAAAGGATGCACCCATATAAGATTGGCAAAACTGAAGATCATCCTCTTATTGCTCATATTTTCAGTCGTTGAATATTCTTTAGTTGTCGACGAATCAAAAGCAGTATCGATCACTTCGCAAATTCCGTATGCATAACTAAAAACTACGGTCATGGTTCCAAGTACAAAAAAAAGACTTCGAGTCTTGCGAGGAAGCGCGCGAAATACCAAAAAGCCGAGAATGATTACCGGGAGAATTGCGAACCACAGCAA
>CAIMNN010000257.1 GCA_903842845.1 uncultured Acidobacteriaceae bacterium
AGGTCGCGATGGACGACGCCGTGCTTGTGGAGGTAGTCGAGTGCTTCGGCGATCTGGAGGGCGATGCTGACGGCGCGCTCGACGGGGAGCTTGCCGTTCTCCTTGATGATGTCGCGGAGCAGTCCGCCTTCGATCCACTCCATGGCCATGTAGACGCGGGTGCGTCCCTCGGATGGGAGAACCTTGACGACGCCGGGGTGGTCCATCTCCTGTCCGATGAGCTCTTCGCGATGGAAGCGGTCGTAGAGGACGGGGTCGGCTTCCATTTCGGGATGAGGAATTTTGATGGCGACGGTTCTGCCGCTTCCGAGGATGGTGGCGCGATAGAGCGTGGACATGCCACTGCGCGCGATCTCGGAGTCGATGAGATATTGGTCGAGCTGGTCGCCGGTGTCGAGGGTTTTCATGGCGCTTCTTACTTAGGTTCTTGAGACAATGGTGATTTTTTCACGTTACGCATAAAGAAGAAATCAAGAAATATTCAACCGGTTCAGGTTGTCGGCATGCGGTAAGTGCGACCGCGGTAGAGGCCGACGGCTTCGATCTTTTTGATGCGTGCCATGAGGACGGTGGCGTTGTCGCGTCCATCGGCCTGCGTGGCCTCGTCAGTGAGAGATTTGGCGATGTCTGCGAGCGGAGCGGAGCGGCCGCATATTTCTGCGATGCGTCGTTCGGAGAGCGCGCCGTGCATGCCGTCGGATGAGAGCAGGATGATGTCGTTGGGCTCGACGGAGAGCGAGGTGTAGTCCGGTGCGACGGATATCTCGCGGCCGAGGGAGCGGGTGAGGATGTGGTGGGCTGATTCGCCGTGCTGGCGGGCGAGGACCGGGTTCTCGTTGATGAGTGAGTGGTCGCGTGTGATGGGAAGGATCTGCGCGAAGGGTTTTGCGGGGCGTATGCGGTAAGCGCGCGAGTCGCCGACGTGAGCGACGTGGGCCTGGTCATAACGGAGGATGCAGGTGACAACAGTGGTGGCCATGGATGGACCCTGCCCCTTGAGCTCTTCAGCTCGGACGATGATGCGTGAGTTGGCTTCGCGAATGAGGTCGACGAGTGCGGTTTGCGGCGCGGTCTCGGGAGGGAGCGCGGGGAAGTCTTTCGTGAGGGTCTCGATGGCGATGGCCGAGGCTACTTCTCCGAAGTCGTGCCCGCCAACGCCATCGGCAAGGACGAGAAGCCAGCCATGGGAACGCTTGAGGGCGCGGGTTTCGGGAGCCCAACTGCCGCACGCATCTTCGTTGTGGTCGCGTACGCGGCCGACGTTTGTGGAGTTGGTTATTTCCAGATCCATCATGGCGGATGAGTTCTCAACTAATTTGTCGCTGAATTTGCGGTGGAATTCAAATCAATTTTTCAAAAACAAAAAAAGAAGGAGGGCATCTGATTGCCCTCCCTTGACCATAACAGATTAAGCAGTTTTAGGAGACCGATGAGGTGCGAACTCAAACGGACTTTGAAACGAGCAGAGACTTGCCTTTCTTCTTGCTCGAGAGAATGAAATAGATGCCGCCGTAGAGGCCCCAGAGGCCGGCGATGCCAAGCGCAATGAAGGGTTCCTTCCAGGTACCGATGCCGATGAAGGGCAGGACGAGGTAGGCGACCATGCAGGCGACGTTAGCTAGCAGACCGAAGACGGGTATGGCGACGTGGAAGAGGAAGTTGTGCTTCGGGTGCTTCCAGTAGGCGATGATGCAGAGGAAGCAACTGAGCGCATAGAGGATGAAGGTTCCGAAGTTGGAGGTGAGCGTGATGGCGAGGAGCGAGTTGGGCATAGCCGCCATTGCGTCATGAGTGGTGTAACCGAAGCTGGAGAAGATGCCCGGCGGCAGAGCCTTGATGGCTATGTCGGTGGGTGCGCCGGCATCGCCGAAGGGCATAATGACCGCGACGCATCCGACGACCGCCGAGATGATGGCGAGTGTCCAGATGGCGCGATGGGGTGTGAAGTTCTTGGAGTGCAACAGGCCGAAGTGCTCGGGGGCCTCGTCATCCTTGCCCATGGAGTAAGTGACGCGGGCGGCGGTGTTCATGCAGCTGAGCGTTGTTCCGATGAGGGCGAGGAAGACCGTGAAGGCTTCAGCGAGCATAAAGATGCGACCGTTGCCGGGGCCGAAGAGCGCGTCGCCGACGACGACCATCATGTCGCCGATGGGGGCGGCGGAGCCTTGCGCGTTGGTCATACTGTAACCCGAGTTCAGGAAGTAGTTGGCCGCAAAGTATTCAAAGAGGTAGAAGACTACACCCTGTATGAGCAAAGACAAGATAACGGCGATGGGGATGTGCGAGGCTTTTTTGGCCTCGTTGCCCATGGTGGTGACGGATTCAAAGCCGACCAGAATGAGAATGGCCACGGTAGCTTGCAGCAAGACCCACGACCAATTGTGCGGACTGATGACAGAGAGCTTGGACTGGTGGGTTTGGAAGTTTCCGCTCGCATCGGCTGCCGGGTAGTCGATCTTGAAAGGTACTTGCTTGCCGGCTGCGTCGAGCTTGGGCAGCGGAATGCCGTTGGCGTCGCGCTGGATGGTGTCAGTGGGCGTGCCGTTGATGACTTCGGATTTGGTAAGGAACTCGTACTTGTAGGCCTCGCCGCTGGTGGAGTCGAACTGCCAGGCCTCAGAGCCCGGAGGATGGCTGAGGCGGTAGTTGAGCGCGATGACTGAGAAGATGAGCAGCGCGGCTATCTGAATGACGTTGATGACGAGGTTGACGTTGGTAGAGCTTGAGACGCCGCGGTATCCGATGTAAGCGACAAAGAAGCTGAAGACAACGGCAACGGCCATCATGAAGAGTGTGCCGGGGTTCGAAGCGCTGATGAAGTTGGGCCAGATGGTTCCGGTGACGTAGCCGATGAGGATGCCCATGGTGCCGACCATGACGCCGGGGTAGATCCAGTAGTAAAGGTGCGAGCCCCAGCCAACGACGAACTTGGAGAGGCGGGCGTATTTGAACATCTTGTCGCGAGAGAGGAAAGCCTGCTCAGCGAAGTAGTAGGAGGAGCCGGTGCCGGGGTAGAGCTTGGCCATTTCGGCGTAGCAGACGGCGGTGGCCAGGCAGAGCAGGAGTGCGGCAACGATGCCCCACCACATTGCAGGTGCGCTGGCGCCCGTGGTGGCCTGGATGTAAAAGGTCAGCCACAGGAATGCGCCGGGAGCGATGAGAGCCATCGCGTTACTGGTGAGGCCGGTGAGGCCAAGTGTACGTTTCATTTCGCCAGTGGTTTCTGCCATATGCCTACTCCTTTTGGAATCCTTGTACCGCTGCTGCGGATAGGGATTTAGTGATCGATCGGAGGGTGAAGCTCCGAAAGGGTGCCCAACTACTGATTTGAAGAACAATTCTTCGCTGGTTCAGCGAGATGGATGAAGCGATGGAGCCCGACCCGCCCGCGGTGAGGTGCGGGAAATCGGGCGCTGTAAAAACAACGGGTTCTTATTGTTTTACCGATATTTCTTGTCTATGGCATAAGCACTCCATAAAATTTGAACAAGGGATTTATAAGTGACGCCGGCAGCCGGTATAGGGTGAAAGCAGGAAGATCGATGATGGACAGATGCAGAATGCGATGGATAATGCTCGCAACAATGGCTTTGGTGCTGTTGATTGCAGGCGCAAGTGCAGCACATGCGTCGAAGGCGTCCAACAAGCACCCACAAATTTTGCCGCCGCAGGAGACGGGTTTTTTGAACCGGCAGTTGTCGCTGCATGGAGTTGTGTACAAGTTTCAGGTCTATCTGCCGGCGGAGTGGAAGAGGGACGACGGCAAGCATTGGCCGATTATCTTATTCCTTCACGGGCGCGGCGAGCGGGGCAGTGAAGGGTTGTGGCAGACGCAAGTTGGATTGCCGCAGGCTGTGCGCGACCATCCGGAGCGTTGGCCGTTCATTATTGTGATTCCGCAGTGCCCGCTGAACCGCTTTTGGACCGACCCGGAGGCGCTGACGGTTGCGATGGAGTCGCTGGACCAGATGACGGCGGAGTTCCACGCTGATGTGGAGCGGACGTATTTTGTCGGGCTCTCGATGGGCGGGTACGGAGGCTGGGAGCTGATCAAGTCGCATCCGCAACGCTGGGCCGCGGTGGCGATAGCGGCGAGCGGGGTTTTCTGGAGTTACGAGCCTGAGCGGTGGAAGCAGCAGGCGACGTTGCCGCAGGAGTATGCGCGCTCAGTAGGCAAGCTGCCGATATGGCTTTTCCACGGGACGGATGACAGCGTGGTGCTGACGAAGCAGAGCGAGTTGATGTTTGAGGCAGTGAAGGCGGCGGGCGGACACATCCGTTTGTGGGAGTACCAGACACTGAAGCACGATTGCTGGACGCGGGCCTTCAACGAGCCGGAACTGCCGCGCTGGCTGCTGGAGCACAAAGGCGGAAAGACACCACTGCCGCCGTTGATCGCTGCGAATGAGAAGCTGATAGTCCCGCTGCATCCGCCGGAGATGAAACTGCCCGCGCCGGTGCTGGATGAGTATATCGGCGAGTATAGCGAGGGGCTCAAGGAACTGCCGACGACGATCTACCGCCAGGGTGATGCGCTGTTTTACAAGAACCAGCAAGGTGTAGTGACGCAGCTTGGCGCGGAGTCGATGACGACGTTTTACTTTCAGAGTGCGAGCCAGTCGCGGCTGGTTTTTGAGCGCGATGCGGAGGGCCGAGTGAACGGGTTCCTGTACAAGGACGACCGCAGCGAAACGCGCTGGGAACTGGTGAAGACTTTGCCGCGTACCAGTAATTGAGACTTTGAACCCGGCCGGCTGAAATAGGCGCGGCTCGAGTGGCTGAGCAAAGAAGGAGTTCTTATGTATTGCAGCGGGTGTGGACAAGCATTGCAGGATGGCGCGACGGTTTGCGCGAGTTGCGGGCGCGTGGTTACGGCGCCGGTGACGCCAGTGAGCGTGGCGAGCACGATTCCGGGTTTTGAATGGCAGCTGAGCAACTACGCCAGCAAGGTCAGGGTGCTGGGAATTTTCTGGATTGTTTATGCAGTAGTGGCGCTGGTGGTTGGCGTGGGCGGATTGACCTTTGCCAATGCGGCCCTGGGCAACCATCTGAACTGGTTCCCGCATAACGACCTGAGCGACAACCCACTGGCAGAGGAGTGGGTGCGAGTCGTGATGCACATTGCGTGGGTCGCAATTACACTGCGCGTCGCGTTGGCTTTCTGTGCCGCGTGGGGATTGCTTACACGCGCCAGTTGGGGACGCATTGTCGCCATCATTGCGGCATTCTTCAGCCTGCTCAAGTTCCCCTTCGGCATGGCGATGGGCATATGGTCTCTGGTGACGTTGATGGGCTACAGGAACTCGGTGCTCTATGAGCACTTGCAGAACCCGAACCATCCACCGGCGGTATAACAAGGCGGGCGTGGTGACTGTGCGCGCGGTCACTACGCCAATTTGCGCCGCACACGGTAAAATTGGCGCATGAACTTCCCTGCTACACGCTTACGCCGTTTGCGCTCTTCCGAGAGCTTGCGCGCACTGGTGCGCGAGACCACGCTTGATGCGGGCGACCTCATTTATCCGTTATTCATTTGCCCCGGCAAAGGGGTGCGCAAGCCGATCAGCTCAATGCCTGGCGTCTTCAACCTGAGCATTGACGAGGCGGTGAAAGAGGCCGAGGAGTGCGCGGAGCTTGGCATCGCCGGGCTGCTGCTCTTTGGGTTGCCGGAGACGAAGGATGAAATTGGCACCGGCGCGTATGCCGAGGACGGGATTGTTCAGCAGGCGTTGCGTGCGCTGAAGAAGAGTGACGCGGCCAAGAAGCTGGTGCTGATTGGAGATGTGTGTTTGTGCGAGTACACAAGCCACGGGCATTGCGGAATTATCCACGAGGGCGCGCATGGTTACACGGTCGACAACGACCCGACGCTGGAGTTGCTGGCCAAAACCGCTGTGAGTCAGGCGAAGGCCGGCGCGGATATTGTTGCGCCGAGCGACATGATGGACGGACGCGTTGCGGCGATTCGGAAAGCGCTGGACGCGGCGGGGTTCACGAACACGCCGATTTTGAGTTATGCTTCGAAGTTTGCCAGCGCGTTTTATGGGCCGTTCAGAGAAGCGGCGGACTCAGCGCCGCAGTTTGGCGACCGTCGCAGTTACCAGATGGACGGCGCGAACGGGCGCGAGGCGTTGCGCGAGATTGCGCTTGACCTGGCCGAGGGCGCGGACATGATCCTGATGAAGCCGGGCATGCCGTATTTGGACATTATATTGGCGGCGCGGCGGAAGTTTGGCGTGCCGATGGGCGCGTACCAGGTGAGCGGCGAGTACTCGATGCTGAAGGCGGCGTTTGAGAAGGGCTGGCTGGATGAGAAGCGTGCGATGCTGGAGGCGCTGCTCAGTTTCCGCAGAGCTGGCGCGGATTTTATCGTGACGTATTTTGCGAAAGATGCAGCCAAGGCTCTCAAGTAAGAATTGAGGCCAGCAATGTTCACCGAGACAAGCAATACGTTGATGGGGTTCATGCAGAACACGGTGATTCTGACGCTGATCCTGGCGTTCATCGGGTATCTGTGTACATTTTTTATTGCGCGGGTGATGGCGCGGCGGCGCGACAAGCTGGAGCTGGTGAACCGGCGGCTGAATGAGTTTTATGGGCCGCTGTATGTGGCCGGCCAGGCTGGCAACATCGCCTATCGCTCACTGCTCAAAAAGCAAGGCAAAACAAAAAGCGACCCGATCCTTGATAGCGAAATGAAAGAGTGGATGCTGTGGATGACCACAATCTTCATGCCACTCAACGATATTCGCGAGAAGGTCATCATCGAGAAGGCCTACCTGATTGTTGAGGAGCAGATGCCGCAATGCCTGCTCGATTTTGTGACGCATGTGGTGGGATATAAAGCCTTGCTGGCCAAGTGGGCTGAGGGCGATTACAGCGAACGCCGCTCGTTGATCGGCTGGCCGCCAGAGTTTGACCATTACGTGCGGCGCTCCTACGCCGCGCTCAAGGCCGAGCAGACGCTGCTGCTGCACAACTCGCTGTGGCGGTTCTTCCATTGGTTCAACGTGGTCTTCAAGCAGCGCATGCGCAAAGGGCATCCCGCGGGCGAAAAATAATCCTAAATAATTCAGATCGGGCGGGTCAGTAATTGAGATCCGGAGGATCCATGAACTGGTGCCGATAGACCTTCTTGATGTGCTCGGCGCGTGCTTCGTGCGCTTCTGCGCCCTTCTCGTTGCCGAGTTCCCGGCATAGCTTGGCGGCTTCGTTGAGCCAATCATAAGCTAATTCAAATTGCCACTTGGCTTCTCGGAAGCCATGAACCTCGTACATCTGGTCGTAGGCTTTTTCGGCGTCGCGGACGATGAGTGCGATGCGCGCGGCTCTTTCTTCGTTGGTCAGCGGTGCGTCCGTCATGGATGCAATCTTACGCTTTCTCAGTCAGCGCATCGGTGGCTTTGGACATTTTGGCAGTGCGTTCGAGCTTGTCCCAGTTGAAGGACTTGCCGTCGATGGCGCGCTTCACTGTCTTGAACAAAACGATGGAGAACAACTGACGGTATGCGAAGCGCTGGAGCCAGATGTGGAAGAGCAGCCAGCCGTCGCCTTTGTTGGCGGGGTGGCGGCGCTCGAGCGAGAAGGCGATGGTCGACGTGACGAAGTCAATGAGAATGAAGGTGAGGAAGTAGACGAGCAGCTTTTCGAAGCTCGCAGCTGATGCAGCCGCCGGATGATAGTGAAGGTCAACGAAATATTTGATGACACCGGCGATGAACATGATGTCAATGAACGGTGAGACGAGCGGTAAGAGCATCTGGAATATGAGAATGTTGGGCAGCGCGAAGAAGCCCATCGCCTTGTTCCTGGTGAATGCGGCGCGATGCTTCCAGATGGCTTGCAGAATGCCGAAGCTCCAACGGAAGCGCTGACGCATGAGGCCCTTTGCATCGATGGGCGCTTCAGTGAATGCGAGCGAGTGGTCCTCGTAGATGACCTCGTAGCCGTGCTCGAGGAGGTTCATGGTGAGGTCGGCGTCTTCAGCGACGGTGTTGATGGGGTAACCGCCGACTTCCTTGACCGGCGCGGTGCGCCATGCGCCGATTGCGCCGGGGACGACGGTGACGACGTGAAAGAGGTCGAGAGCCCGACGCTCGAAGTTCTGGCTGGTGATGTACTCAAGCGCCTGCCAGCGAGTCCAGAGGTTGACGCGGTTGCCTACCTTTGCGTTGCCGGCGATGGCACCAATCTTGGGGTCAGCGAAGTGCGGAATGAGCTTGGAGATGGCGTCGTTGGCGATGACGGTGTCGGCGTCGATGCCGACGTAAAACTCTTCGGTGACGTAATCGAGCGCAAAGTTGAGCGCCATCGCCTTGCCGCCGTTGGGGTGTGTGAGGACGAGCACGCGGCCGTCGGCAATTTCTTTTTTGTAGGCTTCGCAGGCTATCTGATAGGTCGCGTCCTTTGAGCCGTCGTCAATGACGATGACGCGGAGGTTCGGATAGTCGGAGTTGAGCACCGAGCGGATGGTGCGGACGATGACCTTCTCCTCGTTGTAAGCGGGGACGAGGACGGCAACGTTGGGTTTGAAGTTGCCGTTGGCGCGCGCAGGGTTTCCGCGGATGCGCTCGATGATGGCGAAGAGGCCGACGAGGAGGAGACGCGCGCTCATCAGAATATCGCCGAGAAAAAAGACCATGACGATGAACTTGCCTAAGAAGGCCATGAGCGTGAAGGCGATTGAGTCTGGCAGCGCGCGGATATATTGCAGCCAGGTCATCTTGGGCATGACATCGTCACGCGTTTTACCCATCAACGCGGAGACGGGAACTATTTGATAGCCGTGCGCGCGGAGTGAATCAATGAGATAAGGGAGCGCTGCTACGGTGGCCGAGCGGTCGCCGCCGCCGTCGTGGAGGAGGATGATGCTGCCACGTGTCCACGGCTTGTTGGGGTTGTTCATGTTGCGCAGCGCGTCGAGGACGGTGTTGGTTATCTCTTGCGGCGATTTGTGGCTGCGCTCGTCCCAGTCATCGGTGTCGATCTTGTTGCCGATGATGATGTAGCCCTGCTTCTCGATGCGCTCAACCGGGTCGGCCTGGTCGTCGGTGTCTGGCTCCTGGTCAACGGAGTAGGGCGGGCGAAAGTACAGCGGCTGCACTCCGAGCTTGGATGCGAAGAGGCGCTCGGTGAGCTTGAGCTCAATGGAGAGCTGCTGAGGCGAAATTTCGCTGATGTCAGGATGCGTGAAGGTGTGATTGCCTATCTCGTTGCCTTCGTTGTAGACGCGTTGCATCAGGCTGACGTTTTCGTCGGCGCTGCTGCCGATCATGAAGAAGGTGCCCTTCACATCTTTCTTTTTCAAGATGTCAAGGATCTTCGGCGTCCATGCGGGATCGGGACCGTCGTCGAAGCTGAGCGCGACGCGATGGGAATCGTAGCCGTACTGGCTGACGATGTAACCACGCGGATAGACGTCCATGTGCTCGTCGATGATGAGCTTGCGTTGTGGATCGGTTTCGTCTTCGTCGACCGATACTGTACGCTTGCCGGGTTCGGGTGTTCCTGTGACGCGCAGAATATCGCCGAAGCCCTCGTTGTCCACATCGTGACCAGGCAGAACGTTGCCGAGGGATGTCAGCGCATCGGCGTTTCTGGGGCGGTCCCAGATATTCCAGAGCGAGCTGTCCTCTTCGCCGAGGCGCCAAAGTGCGAAGGTCCGAATGCCAAGCTCGCGGGCGGCGCGCATCTCGTTGAGTATGGTGACGCCATCGAGGAACCATACGACGTGGCGTACATGACTGTCCTCGTCGATGTACTCGAAGTGCGGATTGAGTGAGTCGTAGTCAAGGTCAAGGTCGGCGTCGGCATCGCTGGCGCGCTGCCATGCGTCAGAGACGGAGAGGTCGCTGGTGTTGAGTACGTGCGGCTTGGGATGTTTGCGGTCCTTGGGGTCGGGGATGGTGAGCGACCAATCGTAAGCGTAATTGCCGACGGCGCAGATGATTTTTTCGCGCGGGATGGCCTTGAGCGCACGGGTGAGATTGCTGACGAACCAGGT
This sequence comes from uncultured Acidobacteriaceae bacterium, assembly GCA_903842845.1. GTDB lineage: Bacteria > Acidobacteriota > Terriglobia > Terriglobales > Acidobacteriaceae > CAIMNN01. The sequence continues at coordinate 10,004 of CAIMNN010000257.1, forward strand.
CTGGCTGGCGATGGGCCCGGGGGTGCTGTCGACCTCGTGCTCGTCGTAGTTCATCAGAATAATGCCGTCGGAGTTGGCGGCCAATATCTTCAGGTCAGCGTCTTCGGTGAGCGCGGCGGTGTTGATGTAGAGCTTGAGATTGTGCGCGTGGAGGACGGGATAGAGCTCCTGGATGAGCTGAAGGTAAGACTGGTCCGCGTCGTCGTTCAGGTTCTCAACGTCGAGCGAAAGGCCGCGGTAGGCGGGGAATGTGGTGAAGAAATGTAGGAGCTGATCATTGAGGCTCTGCCGGTTTGATGGGTCCTTGAGCCAGTCGCCATAAGCGGGGTCGAAGTTCTGCTTGAGGGTATTGAAATTGCTGAGCACCGGAAAAATTTCTGTGTCGACCTTCTCGGTCTGGATGACGTGCTTGACCTTGTTGAGTTCGTCGGGATCGTGTGCCGCATTGCCATCGAAGACCGGGTAGTCGTGACCGTCCAATGTGCTGCCGCGCAGCACGCCTTCGGTGCCATTCATGTGCAGCCAGGCGGGGAAGAGCAGGTCGATCTGGTGAACGTGCTCCTTGAAGGAGGAGTAGCTGGTGGGGTCGTAAGGAACGTAGAAGGCCGCGCGCAATCCTTCATCGGAGTTCAGTGGAATCTCCGAGGGCTTGCGGGTCGACTTGCGATGAGTCGCGTGCGTGGCGTGAATAGCGCGCGACTCGGCAGTGCGGTCTCGCAGCGCCTTGTAATTGTGCTGCGGCGAGGGGAGCAGCAGCTCAGGCAGACTTTGATTGCGGAGAATATTGAAGATGAATGCCGCCAGCACAAGCGTGAAGACAACAGCCGTTATGTCGAAAATGCGGCGGAGCCGCTTCCAACGCTTGCGATCGGGGTCGTAAAAGATCTGTTTATGCGGCATGGAGGTAGTGGGTCACCGGATACTCTTAGTTTAGATGCTAGGGCCGCGAAATCGAAGAGCAAGTAGACTCTTACATAAAAGAGAGGTTTCGCCTGGTCAACTCGAGCAGGCTATAAAACGTCTGAGTAAGTGAGCGTCTACAATCCCCTGATGGCAAAGCTTGTCCATATTCTGAGCGTCGCAGTGCTGATCGTGTCCATGACCGGTTCACTGGTCTGCGCGCAACAGGACGCAGCGGTGGTCGGTGGGCGTTTGCATGGCGTGGTGAAGAACGGCAAGACGCCGTTACCGGGTGTGAACATCACTGCGACCCACACGCTGTCGGGCAAGGTCTACGCGACCACTACAGATATAGAGGGACGCTGGGCACTGACCATTCCGATGAACGGGCGCTACGTGGTGCGGACGCAATTTGCCGGATTTGCTCAGGCGGCGAGCGAGGCGCGGCTGAACGACGCAACGCACGATGTGAACCTGGACCTTGAGTTGGAACTGGCCTCGCGGGCCGCAACGAAAAAAGAACCACAGGGTGATGACGATGAGGCGACGAGCGAGCTTCGGCGCGCAGCGCGTCAGATGCTCGGCTCGAATGGCTCACAGAGTCTGGGCCTGTTGAATGCGATTGCCGATGGAACGGTAACTGGCAACGGAGATGTGGGTGCGAGTGGCGTTAGTTTGCCGGGTATAGCTGACCGTGCTGAGTTCAATGCGGATTCGGTGGCCATCAGCGGACAGGCTGGTACGACGAGCCCATTCGCGGGGATGGACCAGGACCGCATGCGCGATATGGCCGAACAGTTCAGGCAACAGAACGGCGGGCAATCAGTTTTTGGAATGGGTGGTGGGTTTGGTGGAGGAGGATTTGGTGGTGTTGGAGGATTCGGCGGCGGCGGTGGACGCCGCGGCAACTTCCGCAACTTCCGGCCCGACCAGCCACACGGCGCAATCTTCTGGTCCGGCAGCTACTCGGCTTTGAATGCTGAGCCTTTCTCGTTGCGTGGTCAGTCGCAGCAGCAGCCGGCCTCGGGTACGAATCGCCTGGGTGTGACACTTTCGCTTGAGCCGTTTATTCCGAAGTACACAAAACCCAGCGGCAAGGATTATATATTTTTCTCTTACAGCGGGCAGCGCAACTCGAACCCGCTCGATGAGTATGCGACTGTGCCCACTGCATTGGAGCGCAGCGGAGATTTTTCCGCAACGGGCGAGCCGGTTATATATGACCCGACAACCGGATTGCCGTACACCAACAATAAAATTCTCAACGGCATCTCCCCCGTCGCCAACATTCTGCTCAATGGCAAGGGAACGCTTGGACCCTTCCTGCCTATGCCAAACCTTACCGGCGCGGTGCAGAATTATCATCTGCTGACGACGGCGCAGAGCAACTCCGACCAGGCAGGCATCCGCTACATACGCAACATCGGCAAGAACGCGCAGAAGATTGGCCAGGGCGGCGGACACGGCAGGCGTAGCGATACGGGCTCCACAGGATTGCGGCAGAACATCAACTTTAACTACAACTGGACGGCCTCAGCCTCTGACAACGTGAACATCTTCCCCGAACTCGGCGGCAAAAGCAACAGCAACGCAAACTCGTTGCAGGCCGGTTACACGCTCGGTTACAAAAAGCTCACCAACGTTCTCAATCTGGGTTGGAACCGCAGCACAAGCGAAGTGAAGAATTTTTTCACCGGCAGAACTGATATTGAAACACAGCTTGGAGTTCTTGGCACAGGCAGTCAGCCGCTCAATCAAACGTCACTCAACTATGGGCTGCCGAATATTATTCTCAGTTCGTTGACCGGATTGAACGAACAGCAGCCGGCGTTCTCGCTCTCGCAAACAATCTCTGCCAGCGAGACGCTAAGCTGGATTCACAAGAAGCATAACTTCCGCTTCGGCGGCGATTACCGGCGCATTCATCGCGATATTCTCGCCGGGTCAAACCCGACGGGTAGCTTTACATTCAGCGGGCTTTTCACTGAAGACCCCGCGCAGGATTCGACGACCGGCTCCGCGGTCGCGGACCTTTTGCTTGGACTGCCGCAGTCGACGACGATTGCGACGGCTGAGGGCAAGAGCTATCTGCGAGAGAACCAGTGGGACGCGTACTTCACCGATGATTGGCGCGTCGGTGCAAAGCTGACGCTTAACTATGGTTTGCGCTATGAGTTCTTTGCGCCTTTCACAGAGAAGTACAATCATCTCGCCGAGATGCTCGCTTCGTCGAGTGACCAGTTCGCAACGCTGTCTTCAATCACTGCGAATGAGTCGTCGCATGCGCGCGGTGGGTTGCCTCAATCACTTGTGCATCCTTATAAGAGCGCCTTTGCGCCGCGCATTGGCATTGCGTGGAAGCCAATGAAGGATACGGTTGTTCGCGCGGGCTTCGGAGTCAACTATACGACCGGGCAGTACTCGAACTTAGCGAGCACACTGGCGCGTCAGGCTCCGTTTGTCGATCTGCAAACGAACACTGAAGTTGACGCGAACGGAATACCTACGACAACATGCGTTGCCACTTCGAGTTGCTTCACGCTCGCACATGGATTTCCATCGACACCGGTTGCGAATTACGCGCTTGATGCGAAATATCATCTGCCTTATGTGATTGCGTGGAACCTCGACGTGCAGCGCACGCTGAAATGGGGCGTGGTGATGAACGCGGGCTACAACGGCTCACGCGGCAATCATCTAGATGTGACCAGAGCGCCACGTGCAACGGCTTCGAGTCCGTCGACCGACCCCGGCAACATTATCTTCAACTACGAACAGTCATCGGCGTACTCAAAATTCAACGCGGGCACATTGCGATTGAACAAGCGTCTCGCGAAAGGAATTTCGCTCGGGGCGAATTATCAATATTCTCACTCAATCGATGACGCCGGCTCGGTCGGCGGTACATCGACGATTGTGGCGCAGAACTGGCAGGACCTTCCAGCAGAGGAAGGCAACTCAAGTTTCGATGTGCGGCACAAGGTCAGCGGCAATTATTTATATGAGCTGCCATTCGGCAAAGACAAGCGCTGGCTGACAACGGGTACTGCTTCGCACATCTTCGAAGGGTACTCTTTTTCTGGCAGTTTCACATTTTCATCCGGTACGCCGCTGAACCCGAGCTACCAGGCGGCCGTTTCGAGCGTAGCCAACGGAACCACCGGTTCGTTGCGGCCGAATCGCGTGCCCGGCGTTTCTGTCACCGCGGGCGGCGGCTCGTTGAAAGAGTGGTTCAACCCGGCGGCGTTTTGCGAGCCTGGAGCAACGGGTTGCGGCAGTAGCACATATGGCAATGCTTCGCGCAACTCCATCATCGGCCCCGGCACTGTGCAGAACAATCTGTCGCTTTCAAAAACAATGCAATTCGGCGATACGCGCAGCATGGAGATTCGCGCCAACCTCAACAACGCATTCAACACCGTGCAATACTCGGGTGTTGATACCAACGTCGCATCGCCGAGCTTCGGTCAGGTAACATCCATCGGCTCGATGCGCTCCTTCAACTTCACCGCAAGGTACAGGTTCTAGCCGATGCTGAGACGTCTCCCACTCTTCGCACTCTTTCTCGCACTGCCGCTCATGCATGCACAGAACGCGACGCCTGTACCGCAGCAGGATAATGGTTACACGCTGAGCGTAAACGCCGACCTGGTGCTGACCAACGTCGTCGTGCGCGATGCAAAGACTGGTGAGTTGGTAAAAGGGCTTGATAGTTCTGCGTTTACGATCTTCGAGAACGGCAGGCCGCAGAAGATCAACAGTTTTGATTTTCAGAGCATTGAGATGGCTGTGCCACTGAAAGAAGGAATGGTCAGCGGCCTTGCCGGCACGAATCAAAAGGCAGCCATCGTCGCAAACTCCGAAGAGCTGCGCAATCACCGACTCATCGTCTTCTTCTTCGACCTGACCTCGATGCAGCCTGAAGATCTTGAACGCGCCGTTGTTGCGGCACAGGAGTTCGTCGACAAGAAACTGCAACCGGCAGACCTCATTGCGCTGGTCTCGCTCAGTGAATCGCTCAAGGTCGACCAAGACTTCACCGCCGACAAGACAACGCTGAAGCGCGTCATTGCGGCTTATAACGGTTCCGAGGGACAGGGTTTTGCACCCGGTGCAACGGCGAGCAGCAATCAAGTGGAGGACGCATCCGGTTACACGCCCGACGAGAGCGAATACAACGACATCAATACTGACCGCGAGCTCTACGCGTTACGGGCAATCGCTAGATCGCTTGAACGCATTGAGGAGAAGAAGTCGCTGCTATATTTCTCCGGTGGTATTTCGCGTGACGGAATTGAGAACCAGGCATCGCTGCGCGGGGCCATCAACTCGTCGGTGCGTGCGAATCTTTCAATCTACAGTGTGGACGTGCGCGGTTTGCAGGCCGTCTCGCCGCTTGGTGATGCATCGACCGGAAGCCTGCGCGGCACCGGCGCATTCAACGGCGGTGCGCTCGCCAACAATATGAACTCGAACTTCGCCTCGCAGGAAGTGATGTCGACACTCTCGACCGACACCGGCGGCAAGGCGTTTTTCGATTCGAATGATTTTTCTCCCGCTTTCGCGCAGGTACAGAAAGACAACTCGGCTTATTACGCTATCGGCTTCCGCTCCACGAACTCCGCGCGCGACGGCAAGTTCCGCAAGCTGACGATCAAGTTAAACAAACCCGGCCTCAAGCTTGAGTACCGGCCCGGCTACTACGCGCCAGCAGACTTCACACACTCCGGTCACGAGGATCGCGAACGGCAATTGCAAGACCAGCTGGCAAGCGACCTGCCCGCGACAGATATTCCTGTATATCTCGACGCGTTCTATTTCCGCCTGAGCGAGAGCCGCTACTTCATGCCGGTGTCGATCGTCATACCCGGATCGCAAATTCCGTTTGTGAAGGGGGGAGCCCGCGACAAGGCGACGCTCGACATTGTCGGCGAAGTGATAGATGAAGCGAAGCGTCCCGTCGGCGATGTGCGCGAGACGGTGAAGTTGGCTGTTGACCAGACGCAGGAGGTACGGCGCAAGAACGTGCAGTACACGACGAGCTTTAGCCTGCCGCCTGGCAAGTACACGATTAAATTTGTGGTCCGCGAAAACCAGAGCGGCCAGATGGGTTCGTTTGTCGCAGAGATGACGCTGCCTGAGCTGAAGAAGCAGACGCTGAAGATGAGCACGATACTTCTCGCCTCGCAGCGCGTACCGTCGCAGAAAGATACGCCGCTCGTCCGCACCGGGCAGGAGTATGTGCCGAACATCAGCCACGTGTTCAGGCAAGGCCAGCACATGTATCTGCTCTTCGAGGTCTATGAACCGATGCGCATGAAGCTTGCCGAGAATGCGCAGAAGCCGCCGAAGGGAACGCCGCCCGCGGTGAACGTGTTGACGAGTCTTGAATTGATACAAGGCGCGACGAAGATCTATGAGACGCCGCTGGTCGAGGCTCATGTGCTTAATCAAGCATTACGCGATTGCATCGTATTTGAGCTCGACGTGCCGCTCGACGCGCTCAAGCCCGGCCAGTACATCGCGCAGTTGAACGTCATTGACGATACAGCCGCAAGTTTTGCCTTTCCGCGATTTGCGCTGTTGGTGAAAGAGGCTCCTCCAGCGGCCGTGCCGCAAACTGTTGCGCCGGAATCAACAAGGCAAACTCAGGCGAAGTAATCTTCAATACAATATGTTCATGGCACTCACCGCAATCGACCGCGCAAAAAAAATCAAGATCATCCTCTTTGACGTCGACGGCGTCCTCACCGACGGCGGCATATGGCTTTTCCCGACGGCTGCTGTGGGTGGAAGTGAGCCCTCAGCAGCGAATGTCGACGTCCAGCGCCGCTTGAGCGAGACCGAGGGCAAGGCTGGCTTCGGCATTCAATCGAACTCGATGGTTGAGGCGAAGGGCTTTCATGCACACGACGGGACGTCAATCTCGTTGGCGCGTCTTGCAGGAATCAAGACTGGCGTCATCACCAAGCGCATCTCGGAGACGGTGGCGTTGCGTGCTCGCGATCTGAAGCTCGATTTTGTTTACATGGGCCAGTCGTACAAGATGCAAGCGGTGCGCGAGATTATGGAGAAGACCGGCGTCGCGCTTGAAGAGATTGCCTACGTCGGAGACGATATCATCGATCTGCCGGTGATGCGTAAGGTAGGCCTTGCAATTGCCGTTGCAAATGCGCGCGAGCAAGTGAAGGCAGCGGCGCATTACGTTACGCCGAATGGTGGCGGCCACGGCGCTGCCCGCGATGCGGTTGAGTTTGTGCTGGAGACGCAAGGCATGCTGGAACGAGTCATCGAAGAGTACATTGACGAGCGCAACCCGATGGCGCCGTCGATGGATATTGGCAAAGGCGGATTTTAAGACAGGAGTCAGAGATCAGGGGTCATGGAAGCCCGCAGCGAATATGCTGCGGGCTTTTTTGTTTGTAGCCTATTTGGTTTGCTTCTCGAATGCAGGAAAGAGCTGGTCGAGCTCGAAGGCACGTAGCGTCTGGCGCAGGTCGGTGTGGAAGTCGGGCTCGGTGTTCGACTGTGGATGACTTGTGTCGGCAGGCGGCGCTTCGCCACTGTCGGTGGTGTTGACAACGAGAAGGCTGGCCAAGTCGTGCGCTGGGTCGATGAGCATCTCCGAACTGAAGCCGCCCTGGTCGCCATCGTGATAAACGAGTTTGCGGCCATTCACTTCAAGAATAAAAAATCCAAGGCCCATCTTCGGTTGTGACCCATGCGGGCCGGAGGTGTAGCTGGTTGCAGCCTTGCCTTCTTCGACCGCGGGCAGCGTTCCCTGCCACATTTCTTCAAGCGCGGTGCGCTTTAAAACAATTTCATAAACCGGCTTGTTGATGTCGCCGATGAGGAAACTGAGATATTTGCCCATGTCGGAGATGGGTGATTTGAGGCCGCTATTTGACGTGGTGATGCCAGTGTCGTAATCGAGCGGCTGCGCTTCCAGCTTGTTGCCGTGGCGGATGTAACTGGCCGAGACGTGCGAAGCAAGGAAGTATGGCGCGTGATCAAAATATGTTTTGTTCATCTCAAGCGGCATGAGGATGTTCTTGGTGATGTAAACCTCGAAGTCGTCGCCCGTGAGGCGCTCGATGATCTGGCCGAGGAAGACGTAGCCAAGATTTGAATACGACCAGCGCGTGCCGGGCGCGAAGTCGATGTGCGTGTAGGGCAGCATCGCGGCGACCTGCGACCAGCGCGTGGGCTCGAATGGCTCCCACTCGCAGTGGTCGGTCTGGTCGCACTCCCACGGCCAGGTAGGGTTGCGGAAACCGGCGCTGTGGTTGAGCAGCTCGCGGATGTTGATGGCATCGATGGGGCCGTAGGCATCGTGCACCTCGCGCAGCTCGGGCACGTACTTCACCGCAGGGTCGTCGAGCGAGAGTTTGCCGCGGTCGCGCAGCTGCATGATGGCGATGGCGGTCATGGTCTTGGTGATGGAGGCCCAGTTGTAGGCTGTGTCTTCGTCGATTGGCTGGTGTGTGGCAGAGTTGGCTTCGCCGTATTCAAAGTATAGATTTATCAGCTTTGGAGTTACCAAACTGAATTGCCCGCCAACGATGGCATGCTGCTTGAGTGTAGTTCGAAATTGACAATGAAAATCCTGTATAGGCTTTTTCAAAATTTCGAATTGTAGACGCTCTTGTGAAGATAAATGTTTAAATGGTCCCCCCTCACCCCATGTAGGAATACAATCTTGAGCGTTAATTGTGATGATCATGCAGAAAGAGATATACAGCATGAGGCACAGAGTGACTAAACTGTGGCGAAGTTTCATGCAGGCATGATAACTGATGCCATGTCGTGAAGTTGATGCCTATAAAATCGAAGTGTGAGTCTACGATTCAAACTGATGAACACTGCTGCCTCCGGCGGACGCCGCGGCGAGCTCGAGCTTGCGCATCGCACCGTGCAGACGCCGGTCTTTATGCCTGTGGGGACGCAGGGCACGGTGAAGGCGGTGCCACAGAATATTTTGGAAGAGCTTGGCGCGGAGCTGATACTCGGCAACACTTACCATCTTTATCTGCGCCCTGGACACGAACTGGTAAACCGCATGGGCGGTCTGCATAAGTTCATCAGTTGGCCACGTGCGATGCTGACGGACTCGGGCGGCTTCCAGGTCTTCAGCTTGAGCGCGCTGCGCAAGGTCAACGACGAGGGCGTTGAGTTTCGCTCGCACTTGGACGGCAGCAAGCACTTCTTTTCGCCAGAACATTCGATGGATGTGCAGATAGCGCTGGGCGCGGATATCGCGATGGCCTTTGATGAGTGCACCGAGTACCCGGCCGACCGAACGCGGGCGCAAAAGAGCATGCAGCTGACACTGGCGTGGGCGCGACGGTCTCTTAATCATTTTCGTGCCAACCAGCAGAAGGTTGTGTGGGCAGAGGAGCAGGGCCGAAAGCAGAATTTATTCGGTATTGTGCAGGGCGGCATGTACACCGACCTGCGCCGCGAGTGCGCCGAACGGCTGGTCGAGATGGACTTTGATGGTTACGCTATCGGCGGGCTGAGCGTTGGAGAGCCGCGTGAGCTGACCCAAGAGATGATAGCCGAGGTGCTGCCTCTGTTGCCCAAGGACAAGCCGCGCTATGTAATGGGTGTGGGCTTTCCTGATGAGATCGAGGCGTACGCAAAGATGGGCGTCGACATGATGGATTGCGTTATCCCAACGCGTGCCGCGCGCCATGGCCTGCTCTTCACCAGCGAGGGCCGCATGAACATCAAGAACCTGCAATATGCCGAAGACCAGAACCCGCCCGATCCTAAATGCAATTGCATGGTCTGCCAACGCTATACTCGCGCTTATCTGAGGCATTTGATGAAGTCGGCAGAACCATTGGGCGGCACACTGAATTCAATCCACAACCTGGCGTTCTATTTGAACACCATGGAGCGCGTGCGCGGCGAGCTTGCACAGTAGCGAGCTCGCCGGCACGTCAGTAATGTGGCTTATGCTGCTGAAGCCGTCTCAGCGCTCTTGGCCGCAAGGTGCGCCAATAGCAGCGTCAGCGCTGAGCTCACCCACAAGATGACTCCGCTTCCGAGTGCCGTCGTGGATTGCATTTGCTCAACCGGCTGAACGAATGCGCCCACCACACCCCATAGCGTAAGAGCCGCGCCGATGACATAGTGCAGCGGATAACGGAAGATGTGCGCCAGCGGGAACATGTGCAGCCCAACGATCATAGTAATCACGCTGGGGATGAACTCAGCGTGGTGAAGATAGTTGCAAGCGAGCACCGCTGCGATGACAGCGATCCACTGGATGAGGTTCACTTGGTTGAAGCCACGCTTCATCGCTGGGTCCTCGGGTGCGAGTGGAAAGCGTTGTGCGGTGCGGAACAACGTCATCGCCGCGTAAAGCAGTGCAGCGGGAATGCAGCAGAGCGCAGTGATCAGCAGACCGTTGAGCCGATGGCCTGCAAAGAGGCCGAGGAAGATCCAGATAGTTCCGAAGAGCGTGAAGAAGATGGAGCCGATGGCGCGGCCGGTCAATTCGTTTGCAGTCATTTTCCTGTTCATTGTCATTCTCCTTTGGTTGTCGCGCGCCTCGGCCAAACGGCCGTTTTTTGCGCAAAGGTTTCCTGTTGCCTTCGACCTTCGATCGACGGCGCCGTCTTTACTTGATTGCAACTGGTTCTTGTTGCCTCAGCTTTCGATCGCCCCACCCAGGAGCGTCTTGAGCGCTTGCACGTATTCAGTGAGTGCCGCACGGCCGGACTCTGTCATGCGGTAGATTGATTGCGGTCTGCGCTGTACAAATTTCTTTTCAACGGTGAGGTAGCCCGCCTCTTCCAGCTTGAGCAACTGCGCGCCGAGATTGCCGTCGGTCGAGCCGGTCTTCTCGCGCAGCCAGGTGAAATCCGCTTCTTCGACGCTCGTTAGCAATGAGAGCAAAGCCAGGCGCAACTTCCCGTGGATGACAGGATTCAGCTCCGGCAGCTCAGGCATGGGATCCACCCTTTTGCGCAAACCGCTTCTGACGCTTGGCTTCCGCCATCATGGCATAAATACCGAAAACTATTTGACAGAGAAAAATTGCGACGAGAAAAGCGATCATGCATTGTTGTTCGTTGCCGAAGCAGGCGGCGACTGAGGCGAGCCACCAAACAACGGCGCAGGCGAATTGCTGCTTCCATTTGAGGATGATGCTGGATGTCGCGTTGCTGGTGCCCAGCATTGCGCCGATGATTGCGACAAAGAGATTGAAATTGTAGCGACCGGTCATGCCGAGGGAGACAAGCAGGGTGAACATGGAGATGCCCATGCAGAGCCAGATGGCGCTCATGGCGCGGCCGGTGGTGGTGTTGGGCTGGGTGCGCTTTTTACGCGCAGCGATGATGCCGGTGAGTATGGCGGCAGCGATCATGGTAACTGGCCAGACGAATTGGCCGGGTGCAAATGCGGACCAGCTTATGGCGACAAAATAAGCGACACCCCAGAGGACGAACGTCCAGCTCCAGCTCTCGGTGGTGCGGCGGCCTTCGGAGATCATCGATTCGATGAGGGAGAGGCGGTCGTTGAGTTCGCCCTTGCTATCGGCCTGGTGGAGTGTTTCTTTCATGTTGAGTCTCCTTGATATGGCGAGCAGCTCTGGTACAGAAATAACTCTATAGCATAGAGTTCTCTGCGTCAAGAGATATTTCGGGTGCAGGTAGATTGAATTGAATCAAATTAAAGTATTTATTTTCTTTTAGTTAGATTAGATATGTTGGTGACTGCATCATTGAGCAGGCTGGTCCAATCACCAAGTGATGATTGCCGAAGGAGGAGCATTGTTGGGTACCAGGGGGAGTCGGTGCGGTTTTCCATCCAGCGCCAGTCGGCGCGATGGGCGAGCAAAAGCCATACCCGGAGACCCATGGCGCCGGCCAAATGCGCAACGGCGGTGTCGGTGGTGAGGATGAGATCGAGGTTCGTGGCGAGCGCGGCTGTCGAGGCAAAGTCGCGGTCTCGGCTTGAGCCATCGTAGATGTGAAGATCGCGCGGCACGTCGTGTAGTTGTTCCGCGGCCTCGCCTTTTTGCAGCGAGATGAACTCGGCGTCAGGCAACGCGCGCAGCAGCGGGAAGAAATTTGCAAGCGGCATGGAACGTTGCGTGTCGGCCTTGTAACGTGGATTGCCGGCCCAGGAGATGCCGATGCGCAGCGGTCGTGACTCTGTACCGAAGTGAGCGAACAATTCGGAGTTTCGCCGCTCGGCTTCTTCGACCTCGGCGCCGAGATAGGGGCCAAACCAAGGCGCGGTCTCGACTGTTGTATGGAAGCAAGCGGGCAGGCTCATCAGCGGACACTCGAGTTCGAACTCAGGTCGCGTCTCTCCACGCACGATGACCTCGATTGCGCCAGAGTGCACTGCTGCAAGCGAAATGACTAATCGCGCGACAGCGGGTTGTACTTCGAGGATGACGCGGCCGCCACGCGCTACGACGAGCGGAGCGTAACGGCAGAACTGCATAGTGTCGCCGAGGCCCTGTTCGGCGTGGAGCAAAATTGATTTACCATCGAGCGGCTCGCCAGCCCAACGAGGGACGTTATAGCGCGGTGGAATGCGGTTCACTTCACCAAATCGCCAGCGCGCTTCGTAGTTCCTCCAGCCGGTAAGCCACTCGCCCATGCGCAGTTCCGTGAGCGCCAGGTTGTAACGTGCGCCAGCGTGATGCGGGTCGCGAGCAACAGCGCGGCGATGCTCGGTGAGAGCTTCATCGCAGCAACGTATGTCCAGCAGGACATTGCCGCGATTTGATATTGCTGAGAAACTGCCACACGCTTCTGCCTCAGCAAGTGCAACAAGTGACTCTTCGTTCCGTCCGTCAACGTGCAGCAGAATTCCGCGTGTGTTCAGCGCATCGGGGTTCTCCGGCGCTGACTCAAGCGCCTTTTCAACCCACTGCCACGCTGCTGCGCGGTTGCCTGTTTCATTCGCATGATGCGCGAGTGCGACAAGCGTCTCCACTCGCTCGGGGTCGACCTCCATCGCGCGTTGCAAAAACTTTTCAGCCAGTTGTGTGCCGCCGCGGTCCTTCTCCAGGTTCGCCAGGTTCACCCATCCTGTTGCAAGTTTCGGCATCAGCTCAACCGAACGGTGCAGCGCAGCTTCTGCTTCGATAACGCGCCCCTGCTCATACAAAAGCTGGCCGAGGTTTAACCACGCAGCGGCAAAATTCGGATGCAGGAAAAGCGCGCGGCGGTAAGAGCGTTCGGCATCTTCGACGCGATAGAGTCGCATCAGCGAGTAACCAGCGGCGAAGTGCGCTTCGGCATTCTTCGGCGCAAGCGCGCTTGCAGCCAGATAGGCCACGAGCGCTTCTTCAAACCGGCCGGCACAGGCCAACGCGTGACCGTAGGCAAGATGCACGCTCGGCTTCTCTGGCGCGTAGTGCACAGCGCGGCCAATCATCTCAACCGCTGCATCGGCCTCGCCCGCCGCGCATCTGAACTCACCGAGCGCAACCAGCGCGAGTTCGCTCACGCCATCCAGCGACAAAGCTTTGTTGAGAGCGGCTTCAGCTTCGATCTCGTTACCCTGCGCGCGCAGAGCGTGGCCCAGCGTCACCCACGCGGCCAGCATCTCCGGCGCGGACGCAGTTGCTGCCTGCGCCGTGACCACGGCTGCATCCGCCTGGCGGCTGGCCAGCGCGATCAAGCTCATCGCGACTAGCGCCTCCGGGTCAGCGGGGTCGCGGAGAAGTTTTTGCTGAAATCGCTTGGCCTGCGTCAGCAGGGAATTCTCTTCCGCCAGTTCTGTTGCCACAACCATGTTTGAATCGTAGGAGCCAATTGCAATTGGCTCAATCCAATTGCATGCGTGCTGTCACTCGCATTCCCGTTAGCGGAATCGGTACCGCGCTTGGGAATTTAGACTGTCTTTGGAGGCTACCGATGAGCGATACAAATGAACTAGCACGCGTGCCAATGCTCAAGCGCGATGAAGCTCCTGAAGATGTGCAACCGATCTATGACAAGCTGCTCGCCGAGCGCCACGTGGTGCCGAATATGTTCAAGGTGCTGGCCAATGTGCCGGGCCTGCCGCAGGCAATTGCTGCTTTTTTGAAGCCGCTCGTTGGTGATGGCGCGATGCCCGGCTGGTACAAGGAGCTAGTCGCCACGCGTGTTGCCTCGCTCAACGATTGCGAGTACTGCGTCAAAGCGCATGAATACTCCGCCAAGCAGAAAGGCGCGACACCGGAGCAGATTGCAAGTTGTAACAGCTACGAGTCCGGCCCATTCACCGAGAGCGAGAAGGCCGGTTTCCGCTACGCTGACCTGTTGCATACATCCGGTCACGCAATAGACGATGCAGCTTTCGCCGCACTCAGTGCGCATTTCAATCCGCAGCAGATCATCGAACTGACAATGCTCGCCGCCGCATTCGAAATGTTCCCGCGCTTCAATCTTGCGCTGCGTGTGCCCGTGACACAGTTACCCGCAGAATAAAATGGGGCGAAGCGATTCGCCCCTCTCGTCATTATTAGTAGCGCTTTAGATCTTTACGAAAATCTTCTTCTTCCACAGTATCCAGACTGGGATAAAGCAGAGCGCGAGATAGCTCAAGCAGAAGCCGAATGCGGCCCAGTGCGGCGCTGGAATCAAGTTATACATACTTAGGTTCCACCAGCCGAGGATGCTGGTCGGCTTACCGTCTGCTTGCGCAAGCAGCGGCGAACCGGCGCTATGAAACACTACCAGCGGCGTGAAGACAAAGACTGCCGGCAGCAGTTCGCTGAACATATACGCGACGATCGCGTTCGAGCCGAGCACGAGCCATGGCCAACTCCACACTTTGCGCCAGTTCATCACTTCGACCATCCAGAAGACCAGCGCGAAGAGCGCGAGCGAATAGCCCGCAGCAACCAGCGTGTACGAACTCGTCCACATCTTCTTACTAAGTGGGAACCAGAAGGACCATACATATCCTGTAACCAGGCAGCCGAGCGCGCCAACCGCGAGCCCACGAGCCTTCTGAGTCACTGAACGATTTGTGCGCAGGAAGATTCCCGTCAACACGCCGAGCAGCGCGGTGCCGAATGAAGGCAGCGTGCTCAGGAATCCTTCGGGGTCGCGCAAGTTATGCGTCACCCAATCTTCGTAGAGGTGGCCGGGCATCAGTTGCTGGTCGACCCAGTTGACCAGGTTGAAATCGGGGTCAAGAAATTGAATTCCATGGCCCGGAACCGGAATCAAGCGCAGCATCAGGTAGTACGCCACAAGGCAGCCGACCAGCGCGTAGATCTTCGTCTTTACACTCTTGTCGTAAAGATAAAAAATTCCGACGACGCAGTAGCAGATGGCGAGGCGCTGCAACACGCCGAAGAAGCGCATATGCTCTAGATGAAATTGCCATGCGCCGTTCTTTATTTCGCCGAAGGGGAAGTTGTTCACCAAAAATCCGAAGAAGATGAGAATGGCCGTACGGCTGAGCGTGTGCTTCACCAGCGAAGCGCGCGTAGCGCCCTTCGAGAGCCGCGCCTCAAATGCGTAGACGATGGATACACCGATGACGAACAGGAAAGTCGGAAAGACCAGGTCCGTCGGTGTCAGGCCTATCCAGTCGGCGTGGTTCATGAACCACCAACTGGTCGTTCCACCGGCGCCGTTCCCGATGCCGCCGTTGTAGTTCACCATGATCATGAAGGCGATGGTGATGCCGCGCAGGATGTCGAGCGAAACAATACGGTTGGACGGAGCAGCCACTGAATTGGTCATATGGGCATTTATCCTTCAAAACTTTGAACGTTTTGTGCTGGGATAACAGTATTCCCTGAGGCCGAGGTTCGCCAAGCGGAAATTCCACTTAGACTGCCGCTGGCTAGCAGCTTGAGCGCTCAGATACTATTTCATCGTGAGCAAGAGAAATCCTAAAGTCATTACCTGCTGTGCGCTGGCGTTCTTCTTTGTTGTGCTTCCTTCGCTTCATGGGCAAATCGCACCACAACCGCAGCCTCAACAGCCTGGGCAATTTCCATCCGGCATGGGCGGCATTACATCTGCCGGCACCTTCGCGCCGATCTACGACAAGGAAAAGCGCCCCATCACCGCTGGTGGTTTCGTCGACCAGGGCTCTTTCATCTTCAAAGACATCAGTGCTGAGTCCGGCCTGTCCAAGTGGCAACATGTGATGGGAACGCTTGAGAAGAAATATATTCTTGAGACCGACGGCTCTGGCGTCGCGCTTATCGACTACGACAACGATGGTTGGCTCGAC